>NZ_DAIPZF010000023.1:0-51832 GCF_036782355.1 Cypionkella sp. | reverse complement strand
CCGCTGCATCCGCCTGAGCCTGCGCATCTGCTGCCGCCTGTGCGTCTGCTGCCGCTGCATCCGCCTGAGCCTGCGCATCTGCTGCCGCCTGTGCGTCTGCTGCCGCTGCATCCGCCTGAGCCTGCGCATCTGCTGCCGCCTGTGCGTCTGCTGCCGCCTGCGCTGCCGCTGCATCGGCCTGAGCCTGCGCATCTGCTGCCGCCTGTGCGTCTGCCGCAGCCTGTGCCGCTGCGGCGATGCGGGCTTCGGTCTCGGCCAAAAGCTGCAACAACGCGGGGTCGGTCAGATCGCAGGCCTTATCGCCATCCGGCGCGCAGACCACTGTGCCATCCGAGGCGATAAGCGCGCCCTGCGCGTCCAGCGTCTGCGCCAGCAAAGGCCAAGGCTGCACGCCCGCCAAAGCCATCGACAGCACCGCGGTAGAGCCCCAAAGTCGTTTCATCAAATCACCCTTTTCAAAAAGTCGCCAAGCAAAGCCCGATCGCTGCGGGCTCCATCGCGCTATCTGGCCCAAAACTGCGCCGCTATGCGATATCATCGCGCTCTTATAGCGTGGTTATCGCCTAGCCGCGCGTCAGCATCTGCATCAAGCGCGCTTTTTCGCCGACGTCACTGGCCTTTGAGATCACCTCGCCCAGCGCTTGCAGCGAAGCCACCGAATGGCCGGCGCGAAAGCTGTCGACATGCGGCAGCATCGCCATCACGCCAGCGGCGCGCGGGGCAAAGCCATCCCAGCGCAGCAAGGGGTTCAGCCAGATCAGCCGCCGCGTTGAAAGATGCAACCGCGCCATCGCGGCCTCCAGCACGCCGGTCTCGTCGCGGTCCAGCCCATCGGTGATCAGCAAAACCACAGCCCCCTGCCCCAAGACCCTGCGCGACCAATCGCGGTTGAACGCGGCAATCGAGCTGCCAATGCGGGTGCCGCCCGACCAATCCTGCGCCTCGGCCCCTGCGGCCTTAAGGGCTGCATCGACGTCGCGGTGCTGCAAATGGCGGCTGATATTGGTCAGGCGGGTACCAAAGGTAAAGGCATGCACCTTGGCCCAGCCTTGGCCGCGCTGATTGGCCACCGCATGCAGAAAATGCAGCACCATGCGGCTGTATTGCGCCATGCTGCCCGAGATATCGCAGATCACCACCAAATTCGGCCAGCGCTGTTTGGGCGCGCGCGGGTGCAGCGCCATCACCTCGCCGCCCGTGCGCAGTGCCGCGCGCATCGTTGCACGCGGGTCAATCCGCGCCCCAGCGCCCGCCCCCACCGCCATGCGCCGCGTTTTCAGCGGCTGCACCGGCAGCGACAGCCGCGCCAGCATCCGCTTGGCCTCGGCCATCTCGGCCAGCGACATCAGCTCGAAATCCAGGGTTTTCAAGCGTTCTTCAGCCGAGACGGTGGCGCTTGCGTCGATCTCCAGCTCTTGGCCCTGATCTTGTGCTTCGGGCAGCTCTGGCGGGGCTGGCGCTTTGCCGTCCAGCAAGGCTTCGGCCGCGCGGCGCTCGGCTGCCACCGCGGCGCGGTCTTCTTGCGCGCCTTTGATCTGCGGGATCATGAAGGACATCATATGTTCCAAAAACTGCGGATCGCGCCAGTAAAGCCGAAAGATCTGATCAAACACCTCGCGCTCTTCGGGGCGGCTGACAAAAACCGCCTGTAGGGTCCAATAAAAATCCATCCGCGTGCTAAAGCCTGCCAGCGCGACCGCGCGCACCGCCTCGATCACCCGTGAGGGGCCAATCGGCAGACCTGCCCGACGCAAAGCACGGGCGAAATGCGCGATGTTTTGCGACAGCTTGCCGTCTTGATGCACCGCCAGATCAGCCAAGCGCCGCCCTCACCCGTTCAAGGTTTTGCGCATGCACGGCGGCATAGGGGGCAAAGTAGCTCAGAGTGCCATCGGCCAAATGATCCGCAATCGCCAGCCGCAGATCGGCGGGCGCGCCTTGCTGCAACAAGGTGATATAGGCGGCGGTCGCCTGCCACAGGCGCGCGTCATAGCCCCCCGCCGCAAGTCTGTCGGGCGCGCCATGGTTGGGCAAGATATACTGCGCGCCCAAAGCCGCCAGCCGGTCAAGATCGGCCAGATGCAGCGCAAAATCCTGCGGCGCACCGACATAGGTGACGCAATCTTCCACCGTATCGCCCGCAAGCAAAATCCCGCGCTCGGGCAACCAGATCACAGTGGCATCATCGGAATGGATATTGGCGCAGATCAGCTCGACCCGCTGCCCGCCCAGATCAAGGCTTAGCGCGCCGTCAAAGACCTGATCCGGTAGCACCAAGGGGCAAATCGCAGGCAGGCCGTGAAAGCTGCCGTCTTCGATGCCTGTGCTATGTGCTGCAAGATGGGCTGCGGTGCGGCGGTTGGCGATCACCTCGCAGCCCGCAAAAGCCTCGGTGCCCGCAACGTGATCCAGATGCCAATGCGACAGCACCACCCTGATCTGCGTGACCCCGCGCGCAAGCAAGGTCTCGCGGATAAAAACGCCATGTGGCAGCGAGACATGGGTGTCATAGACAATCGCCTGCTGCCCCGCGATCAGCGCATAAGACGCGATGCCCAGCGACAAAGCGCCCTCATCGACCCAATTCGCACCTTCGGCAAAGCGGTGGCCCGCGACACGCCCATCGTAAAACGCCAAGATCCCCGGATGCGGTTCTAGGATGCGCAGATGGTCAAGCCTCACACCAGCCCCCGCCGGATCTCGTCCAAGATCTTGCCCGCCTCTAGGCTTGACAGCTTTTGGATATCGTCTTGGTATTTCAGCACCGCCCCCAAAGTATCGGCAATCACCTCGGGGGAAAGTGCGATCACATCCAGCGCCAGCAGGCATTTCGCCCAATCAATGGTTTCGGCCACGCCGGGCTTTTTGAACAGATCTTCTTCGCGCAGGCGCTGGACAAAGGCCACCACCTCGCGGCTGAGCGCTGCGGGGGCCTCGGGCACTTTGCTGTGCAGGATTTGCAGCTCGCGCTCGAACCCCGGATAATCGACCCAATGATAAAGGCAGCGGCGCTTGAGCGCGTCATGCACCTCGCGGGTGCGGTTCGAGGTCAGGATCACAATCGGCGGCGCAGGGGCTTTGATGGTGCCAAGCTCGGGGATGGTGACCTGAAAATCCGATAGGGCCTCTAGCAAAAACGCCTCGAAAGGTTCGTCGGTGCGGTCCAGCTCGTCAATCAGCAATACCGGCGGGCCACCTGCCTGCGGGCGCATCGCGGCCAACAGGGGCCGCTCGATCAGATAGTCTTCGGAAAATAGCCCCTCGCGCCCCACCGCCTCGCCTGAGCGGATGGCGATCATCTGCGCGGCAAAGTTCCATTCCGCCACCGCCGAGGCCGCGTCCAACCCCTCGTAGCATTGCAGCCGGATCAACCGCCGCCCCAAGGCCGCCGCGATCACCTTGGCGATCTCGGTCTTGCCAACGCCTGCCTCGCCTTCCAAAAACAATGGCTTGCCAAGTTTAAGCGACAAGAACACCACCACCGCCAAGGCGCGTGCTGCGACATAGCCCTCGGCGGCCAGCAGCGCTTCGACCTCGTCAATTGATGCAGGCAATCCCATAACATCCCCCCCGTTTTGCGCCATGCTGGCCCCGGCTGTGGCAAGGGTCAAGCGCCCATGCAGGCCCTACGACCTAAGCACAGGTCGATATTCTGCTTTCCTTCACAGGCGTTCTGCGCGCAAATAGTGCTGTAGTTGCCCTGATGAGTGATAAATCCCCCCATGCGCGCGCTGTGTATTCTTGGTGTGAAAAACGAAGCCGCCTTTCTGCTGGACTGGCTGGCCCATCACCGCGCCTGCGGTTTTAGCGATTTTCTGGTCTATTCCAACGATTGCAGCGATGGCACCGATCTGATGCTGGACCGCTTATCCGATATGGGCTGGCTGACACATGTCCGCAACGATGGCCCGCATGACGAAGGCCCGCAATGGTCGATGCTCAAATCCGCAGATAGGCACCCGCTGCGGCAGGCGGCTGATTGGATTTTGTTTAGCGACATCGATGAATTCGTCAATATCCACACCGGAGACCGCCGCCTGCCCGCGCTGCTGGCGGCGCTGCCGCAGGCCACTGCGATTGCGCTGACATGGCGGCTGTTTGGCAACGCCGGCGTGATCGAGATTAACGATAGCCCGGTGACGACAAGCTTTACGCATGCAGCCCCAGCCAGCTTTGCTTGGCCTTGGCGGGCGCAGATGTTCAAGACCCTGTTCAAAAACGATGGCACCTACCGCAAACTGGGCGTGCATCGCCCGCGCAATCCAGACCCCGAGCGTCTTGCCGCCGCGCGCTGGTATGACGGCTCGGGTCGCGATCTGGCGGCCAGCATGGCGATGGGGCGGATCTTTTCTGATTACAGCCGCGACAACTATCAGCTGGTGCAGCTGAATCATTATGCGTTGGGCTCGATGCAGAACTACATTGTCAAGGCCGACCGCGGCCGCGCCAACCGCGCGGCATCGGGCTTTGATATGTCCTATTGGGTCGAGCGCAACTTTTGCGAGATCGAAGACCGCAGCATCACCCAGCTTGACAGCCAAGACCTGCGCGCCGAATTGCGCGCCGACCCGCAACTGGCGCAGCTGCATCAGTCTGGACTGGCTTGGCGCAAAGCCCGATTCGAAACCCTGATGCAAGACGAGGCCTGGCGTGGGCTTTTTGGCAGGCTGTTGCTGACACCGCCCTCAAAAACCCTAAGTTTTGCCCAAGCCGCCCCGCTGTTGCGCTATACCAGAGCCTCTCCCTTGGGTTGAATTGAAACAATCGGCCCGCATTGTTTTTAAAGCGCCAGATAATCGGCCATGTTTATTCCTTGCTCCTGCCGCAGAGCGCCACGACACTAAGGACCGTTAGGATGTGCTTGTAAATGTGACCCCGCCAAGGTTTGGGGAAAAGGTTATATGATGACGGATACCGAAGCTGAAACCGACCCGCTAATCGACCCGCGCGGACTTTGGGCGGCCAAACTGGAAAAGATGACAGCCGAGTCTGGCTATTTTCACCAGCTTGGCGCCAATCATTTCGGGGTCTTTCTGGATGAGGGCACCACCTTGCTGGTGACCTTTGAAAGCCTAAGCAGTGTTTTGGCCAGACCGGCGCAACTGCCCTTGGCGTTCGATCAAGCCAAGGCCAATGGCTGGTCGCTTTTGACCCTGATTGCTGATGGCGAGACTTGGTTTCGCGATCCAGCGATCTATGCGTTTTTTGACCGACAAGTGGACGATGCGTTTTTCGAAGATTTCGACCGCGTGCTGTTTTATGGCGCGGGCATGGGCGGCTATGCGGCCTGCGCCTATTCGGTCGCCGCACCAGGCGCACAGGTGCTGGCGCTGAACCCGCGCGCCACGCTTGACCCGTCGCAAACCCGCTGGGACAATCGCTCCCGCCTTGCCAGCCGGTTGGATTTCACCTCGCGCTATGGCTATGCCCCCGACATGCTGGAAGGCTGCGCTCATGCCACGGTGATCCACGACCCCGTGATTGTTCCAGATGCGATGCAAGCCGCGCTGTTTCGCGCGCCCTATATCACCCGTCTATCAGCCCGCAACATGGGCGAGGCGCTCGAGCCGCATTTCGTGGCCACCGAGATCTTACCGCCGCTGATCGAACAGGCAATGGCCGCCAAACTGACCACAGAAAGCTTTTCCAAGCTCTGGCGTGTGCGGCGCAACTATCTGCCCTATCTGAAAAATCTGCTGTCCCTCTCTGAACAGGCCGGCCGCAGTGGCCACGAGCGGATGATCTGCAATTCAGTGCTGCAACGGGTGCGGGCCCCGCGCTTTGTCAAGCGCCTTGCGCGGCTGAACGCCTTAGAAAACCGCGACGAAGCCGACGACAGCGCCACAATGCATACAGAAGATTAAAGCTCTGCCACCGCTTGCGTCAACCGCTGGGCATTGGCCCGCGTCCGCTGCCGCAACGGTGCCAAGGCCGCCATTGCAATATCGGAAGCCCCCGCCCCCACCATGACCGCGTGCAAGGCGGCCTGGCTGGCGCAATGCGCGGCTTGCAGCTTTTCGGCAAGCATCTCCTCCGCCTCGGTCTGCGCCATCGGCCAAAGTCCTGCAAAACCGGCCAAACGCAGCCCGATCACCACCTGCGCCTCGGTGAAGATTTCGGCGATCTCCAGACTGGGCCGCATCAGATCAAAAGGATCATATAACCGCATCCGCCCCTCCATCGCATCTCTCGTATCAAAGCCCGAATGCTGCGCCGCAGCAAGCCTTATGCACCAGCAGGCTAAGATTGCGGCCCTTGATGCAAAGCCGCGCCAAGTTTGCCGCAAAAACTGCGCTATATGCCACAATCCCCCCTAGATAATGCCAAAGCCCTGCGCTAGGGCTTGACTTATGACACAGCGTATCACCCTCGCCCGCCCCGATGATTGGCACCTGCACCTGCGCGATGGCGCGATGCTCAAAGGTGTCTTGCCTGAAACTGCGCGCCATTTTGCCCGCGCGCTGATCATGCCAAACTTGGTGCCGCCGGTGGTCACCGCAGCCCAAGCGGCCAGCTACCGCGACCGCATTCTTGCAGCCCTGCCCGCGGGAGCCGATTTTAAACCGCTGATGACGCTTTATCTGACCGAAACCACCGATCCCGCCGATGTGGCTACCGCCGCAGCCTCGGGTCTGGTCAAAGCGGTCAAGCTTTATCCCGCAGGGGCGACCACAAATTCGCACTCCGGCGTCAAAGATTTCGACAAGGTGCAGAGCGTGCTGGAAAAGATGGCCGAGATCGGCCTGCCGCTCTGCCTGCACGGCGAGGTAACAGATGCCGAAGTAGATATCTTTGACCGCGAGGCCGTGTTCATCGATACCGTCCTTGACCCGCTGCGCCGCCGCAACCCAGATCTGCGCGTGGTGATGGAACATATCACCACCGCGCAAGGCGTCGATTACGCCCGCGCAGGCGGTGCCAATCTTGCCGCCACAATCACCACGCATCATCTCATCATCAACCGCAACCATATCCTCGCAGGCGGCATAAAACCGCATTACTACTGCCTGCCGGTGGCCAAACGCGAAAGCCACCGCCTTGCTCTACGCGCGGCCGCCACCTCTGGCGAAGCGCGCTTCCTGCTTGGCACCGATTCCGCCCCGCATGTCGACGCGCTCAAAGAACACGCCTGCGGCTGCGCTGGCTGCTTTACCGCCACCAACACAATGGCGCTGCTGGCGCATGTATTTGAGGAAGAAGGCGCCCTTGATCAGCTCGAGGCCTTCGCGTCACTGAACGGCCCTGCCTTTTACCGCCTGCCCGTCAATGAAACCACCATCACCTTGGTCAAACACGAATTGCCACAAAGCTTCCCCGAGAAAATCCTCACCGAAGCAGGCCCCGTCACCGTTTTCAACCCAGGCTTCCCCGTGCATTGGCACGTCGAAACCTGATTTCATCTTGGCCTAAATATCCCCGCCGGAGGCTCCTTTCGCTTGCCGCAGAACGCTCCGCGGGGGATATTTTCACCAAGATGAAAGCCGCAACCCAAGCTATAGGACCGCCCGATGATCCCAACTTCTTTCCCGCCCCGCGATGAAATTGCCCGTCTTACTGCGCGTGCGCTGCTGGAAATCAAGGCGGTGCATTTTAATGCCGAGACGCCGTTTACCTTGGCTTCGGGGCTGCCGTCGCCGACCTATATTGATTGCCGTAAGCTGATTTCCTATCCGCGCATTCGCTCGGTTTTGATGGATTTTCTGACTGTGACCGTGATGCGCGACGCAGGCTTTGAGGCCTTTGACAATGTGGCGGGAGGGGAGACGGCGGGGATACCTTTTGGTGCTTGGGTGGCCGAGCGGATGGCTTTGCCGATGACCTATGTGCGCAAAAAGCCCAAAGGCTATGGCCGCAATGCTCGCATTGAAGGCGCAATGACTGAGGGTCAGCGGGTGTTGTTGGTCGAAGATCTGACCACAGATGGCGGATCGAAGCTGTCGTTTGTGGATGCGATCCGCGAGACTGGGGCCAGTTGCGCGCATACGGCCGTGATCTTTTACTATGGCATTTTTCCCGAGACCACGCAGCGTTTGGCCGATCACGGGGTGCAGTTGCATCATCTTTGCACCTGGTGGGATGTCTTGGCCGAGGCGCGTGCGCAAGCGGCTTTTGACGAGAAGACCCTAGCCGAGGTCGAGGTGTTCTTGCACGATCCACGCGCTTGGCAGGCGGCACGCGCAAAGTAAGGCACCGAAAAAAATCTGTGCAGCTTTCTGGGGATGGCTTGTGGATAAGCCATCCTTTTTTCTGGTCTCTGCCTTTTGAAGGGCTTTTCACCGCCAAATGTGGTAGCATGCGCGAAGTCTGCCGCAGCATCTGCGTTCTGCATATGACTTAGCCCCAGATGGCCTGCTATTTGGCTTGGGGGTAGATGCAGGTTAGGGTGATGGATCGAGCCTTATCTGCAGGCCAAGCGAGGATAGTATGAACGAAGTCGCCACCATCCGCCAAGCCTTGCCTGCCACCTTGGGCGAGACCGAGGTTTTGCCGCATAATATTGAGGCAGAACAGCAGCTTTTGGGCGCTATCCTGACCAATAACGAGGTTTATGACCGCATTGCTTCTTTGGTCAAACCCGAGCATTTTCACGACCCCGTGCATCAACGCATCTTTGAACGCGCCGCTGCCCGCATTCAGAAGAACGCGCTGGCGACGCCTGTGACGCTGAAGCCGTTTTTTGAAGATGACGAGGGTTTGCGCGAATTGGGCGGCCCGTCTTATCTGGTGCGCTTGGCTGGGGCTGCGATCTCGTCTTATGCGGCGCGCGATTATGCGCAGATGATTTATGATCTGGCGGTGCGGCGCGAGTTGATCGGGCTGGGGCGCGATATTGCCGCACGCGCCGCCAAGGTCGAGGTGCATTCCGAACCCAAAGAGCAGATCATCGAGGCCGAGCAGCGGCTTTACAAGCTGGGCGAGCAGGGTGTTGCCGAGCGCGGGTTTCAGTCGTTTCTGAAGGCCGTGACCGAGGCGGTCAATGTCGCCAATGCCGCCTATCAGCGCGATGGCGGGCTTGCGGGCGTGTCGACCGGGTTGATTGATCTGGATAAAAAGCTTGGCGGTCTGCATCCTTCTGATCTGTTGATCCTTGCCGGGCGCCCGTCGATGGGCAAAACCTCGCTGGCCACCAACATCGCCTTTAACATCGCCAAGGCCTATAAGCGCGGCATGACGCATGAGGGCACCGAGGGCGCGGTGGAAGGCGGCGTGGTGGGGTTTTTCAGCCTTGAGATGAGCGCCGAGCAATTGGCCGCAAGGATCCTGTCCGAGGCCTCAGAGGTGCCGTCCGAACAGATCCGTCGCGGCGATATGACCGAGCAAGAGTTCCGCCGCTTTGTCGAGGCCGCCAAAAGCCTTGAATCCTGCCCGCTTTATATCGACGACACCCCTGCGTTGCCGATCAGCCAGGTGGCTGCGCGCGCGCGGCGGCTGAAGCGCACGCATGGATTGGATGTGTTGATCATCGACTATTTGCAATTGCTGAAGGGTTCGTCGAAAGAAAACCGCGTGCAAGAGGTTTCCGAGATTACCCAAGGCCTGAAAGCAATTGCCAAAGAGCTGAACATTCCGGTGATCGCGCTGTCGCAGTTGTCGCGTCAGGTGGAATCGCGCGAAGACAAGCGGCCGCAGCTGTCAGATCTGCGCGAATCCGGCTCGATCGAGCAAGACGCCGATGTGGTGATGTTCGTTTACCGCGATGAATATTATAAGGAACGCGAAAAGCCCGGCGATCACGAGCTGGACAAGATCGCGCAATGGCAGACCTTGATGGAATCGGTGCGCGGCAAGGCCGAGGTGATTATCGGCAAGCAGCGCCACGGGCCGATTGGCTCGGTCGAGCTGTCGTTTGAAGGTCGCTTTACCCGCTTTGGCAATTTGGCCAAGCAGTGGCAGGGCTCGGGTCCGGGCGAGGATGTTGGGTTCTAGCAGCGCAGGCGGGGGGCTGCGATGCCCCCCTTTGCCGCGCTATTTCGGCAAGATCGGGTCGCGCAGCAGGCGCAATCCGTTCAGCACCACCAAAAGTGTGCCGCCTTCATGGCCGATCACGGCCAGCGGCAGCGGCAGGTCAAAAAACAGCCCCGCGATGACCAAAACCACCATCGCGCCAATCGCAAAGCCCAGATTTTGCTTGATAATCCGCGCCGCGCGTTTCGAGAGCGCATGGGCCATCGCCAGACGCGCCATGTCTTCGGACAAAAGTGCGACATCGGCGGCCTGCAAGGCCACCTCGCTGCCCGCAGCGCCCATGGCAATGCCGACATCAGCGCGCGCCAGCGCTGCAGCATCATTGACGCCGTCGCCGACAAAGGCCACCGCACCCTTGGTCGCAAGTTTGGCGACCAAGGCGACCTTATCTTTGGGCATCAGCCCTGCGTGTACCTCGGACGGTTTCAGCCCAAGGCTTGCGGCGATGCGCAGCGCCACTTCGCGGCGATCTCCGGTCATCATCACGATCTCGGCAACACCGCCTTGGCGCAAGGCGGCAATGCCGGCGGCGGCGGTCTCGCGCAGCGCATCGGCGACCGAAACCGCGCCCAAAAGCACCGCGCCGCGCCCCAGATAGACGATGGTTTCGGCCCCCGCCTGCAAGGCGTCGCATTCGGGGCCAGCCACAGCCCCCATGCGGTCAAGCATACGGGTGTTGCCGGCCCAAAGCGCGCCCGTAGCATCCTGGCCCGTGATGCCCTCGCTGGGCCAAGCCTTGACCTCGCGCGCAGGGCTCAGCGGCAGACCCGCGGCTGTGGCTGCGCGCAAAACGGCGGCGGCGATGTGATGTTCGGACCCCGCCTCTAGCCCTGCAAGTGCGGCCAAGACCTGATCTTTGCTGCCTTGCAGCGCCACAATCCCCGTCACCTCGGCGCGGCCATTGGTCAGGGTGCCGGTCTTGTCAAAGGCAAAGGCGCGCACCGAGGCCAGCCGTTCCAGCGCGGCCCCACCTTTGAACAACACCCCACCGCGCGCCGCAGCTGACAGCGCCGAAAGGATCGCGGCAGGCACCGAAATCACCACCGCACAGGGGCTTGCCGCGACCAGAACCGTGGCCGCGCGGTAAAGCGCTGCGTCAAAGCTGTTGCCCAAGCCCCAAAGCGTGGCGAAAACCGCCACCGCGCCCAAAAGCACCACAACGGTATAGCGCGCGCCGAACCATTCCGAGAATCGCTCTGACGGGGCCTTCATCGCTTGGGCTTGGGTAACCAGATCAATCATCCGCGCCACGGTGCTTTCGCCCAAGCCGCGCCGCACCTGCAGCGTCAGCACGCCGTGCAGGTTCACCGTCGCCTCGTGCAGCGCATCGCCCACCGCCTTGGACACTGGCAGCGATTCGCCGGTGATGGTGCTTTCATCCACCTCGCCGGCGCCATCGGTGATCACCCCGTCCAAAGGCACCCGCGCACCGGGCCGCAGCAGCAGATGATCGCCCACCGCCACCTCTGCCACCGCAACCTCGTCAAAACTGCCGTCGCCGCGCAGCCGCAGCGCGGTTTCAGGCCGCAGCGCCATCAGCGCATCCACCGCCGCCCGCGCCCGCCCCATAGCGCGATGCTCGAGCATGCCCGCCGTCGAGAACAGCGCCAGCAGCACCGCCCCTTCCAATGCCGCCCCCACGGCAGCGGCCGCAAGCGCTGCGATCACCATCAACAGATCAATATCCAGCCGCCCACGCCCAAACAGCTCGCGCAGCGCCGATATCGCCGCCGGAATCCCGCCCGCCGCGAAAGACATCGCCAAGGCCGCCGGCACCACGCCCTGCGGCAGGGTCAGCGCAAAGCGGTCCAGCAGCGCCACGCCCAAGCCCAGACAGGTGATAAGCGTCAGCGCAAGTTCGATTTTGCCCGCGTCATGGGAATGGCCGTGATCCTGATCGGGCATGCGATACTCCCTATTTTGCCGCAGGTTGCGCCTGTTGTCGGCGCGACACAAGCCAAAGCGAGTGGCACCTTCCCGCCACCGATGCACATTTCACTGTAGGCATCTGCGAATTCCCCCTTGACCGCAGACGCGCGCCTGTCAAAACCGCGCTATGGCTACAGCAACTCTCTCCGTCGATCTTGAGGCCATTGCCGCCAACTGGCGCGCTTTGGACAAGGCATCTGCAACCGGCGTGCAAACCGCCGCCGTGGTCAAGGCGAATGCCTATGGCCTTGGCCTGTCACGGGTGGCGCGCAGCCTGGCCCAAGCAGGTGCGCGCCGCTTTTTCGTCGCCGTTACCGAAGAGGGCGTGACGCTGCGGCAGATCTTGGGCCCAGGGCCGCAGATTTGCGTGCTGTCTGGCCATATGGCCGGCGACACCGAGATGGTGGCCGATCTCGATCTGACGCCGATGCTGAACTCGCTGGATCAGGTGACGCGGCATCTGGAATCGCTGCCCGGCCATGCCTTTGGCGTGCAGCTTGACAGCGGCATGAGCCGTCTGGGCATGGCAGAGGCAGAATGGGAGGCGATTGCGCCTTTCGTGCTGGAAGCAGGGCCAGAGCTGTTGATGTCGCATCTGGCCTGCGCAGACGAGCCCGATCACGCGATGAACGAGGCGCAGCTGGCGGCCTTTCATGCCATGACCGATGGCACCGGCGTGCCAAGGTCTTTGGCGGCCACGGGCGGCATTTTGCTGGGCGCGAAATATCACTTTGATCTGACCCGACCCGGCATTGGACTTTATGGCGGGCGCCCCTATGAGGCCGCCTGCCCCGTCGTCGGGCTGTCGCTGCCGGTGATTCAAACCCGCCAAATCGCAGCGGGCGAGGCGGTGGGCTATGGCTGCACTTGGGTCGCGCAACAGCCAACCCGTGTGGCCAGCCTTTCGGGTGGCTATGCCGATGGCTTGCCGCGCAGCCTGTCGAATGCTGCCGTGCTTTGGGATGGCGACACCCCCTGCCCGCTGATTGGCCGTGTGTCGATGGACACCATCACCGTCGACATCACCCATCTGCCGCATATTCCGCGCAGCCTTGATATTTTGGGGCCAAACCAAAGCCCCGATCAGCTGGCCGATGTCGCAGGCACCATTGGCTATGAGATTTTGACCGGCATCAGCCAGCGCTATTACCGCCGCTATGTCGAGGGTGGCAAATGAGTGCAGTCACCGCCCCTTTGGCAGGACTTGGCCGCGCGGTGCTGTCTGCGCTGGCGGCCTTGGGGCGGATTGCGATCTATGGCGGCCAGACCCTGAAGGCCGCGTTGCGCCCGCCGTTCTATCCGCGCGAGGTGCTGAGTGCGCTTTTGCAGGTTGGCTGGCTGTCACTGCCGGTGGTGGGGCTGACCTCGATCTTCACAGGCGGCGCGCTGGCGCTGCAAATCTATTCGGGCGGCCAACGCTTTTCCGCCGAAGCCGTGGTGCCGCAGATCGTCGCCATCGGCATGGTGCGCGAGCTTGGCCCCGTGCTGGTCGGCCTGATGATTGCCGCGCGGGTGACATCCTCGATCGCCGCAGAAATCGCCACGATGAAAGTCACCGAGCAGATCGACGCGCTGGTGACACTTTCGACCAACCCCTTGCAATATCTAACAGTTCCGCGCGTGCTTGCAGGGGTTTTGACCGTGCCTTTGCTGGTGGGGGTGGGCGATATCATCGGGGTGATGGGCGGATTTCTGGTCTCGACCGAACAGCTTGGGTTTAACCGCGCGGGCTATATCAACAACACCGTCGATTTTCTGACCATGCCCGACATCGTGTCTTCGCTGATCAAAGGCGCGGTCTTTGGCTTTATTGCGACCTTGATCGGCTGTTATTACGGCATGAACTCGGGCCGTGGGGCGATGGGGGTCGGATCGGCCACCAAGGGCGCTGTGGCCACGGCCTCGATCCTGATATTGGCTGCGAATTTCGTGCTAACCTCGGTGATGTTCGGATCATGATAGAGCTTTTGGGCGTCCAGAAATCCTTTGGCCACAACCACGTTCTGCGCGGGGTCGATCTGAAAATTGCGCGCGGCACCTCGATGGTGGTGATCGGCGGCTCGGGTACGGGCAAATCGGTGTTGCTGAAATCCATTCTTGGGCTTGTGGTGCCGGATGCGGGCACCATCACGCTGGACGGGACCGATGTCACCAAAACCGACCGCGATACCTTTCTGGCGCGCTTTGGCATGTTGTTCCAAGGCGGCGCGCTGTTTGACAGCCTGAAGGTCTGGGAAAACGTCGCCTTTCGTCTGCTGCGCGGCGCAAAGGCGCTGCCGAAAGACCAAGCGCGCGAGATCGCGATTGAAAAGCTGCGCCGCGTCGGGCTAAAGCCCTCGACCGCCGACCAATTGCCCGCCGAGCTGTCGGGCGGCATGCAAAAACGTGTGGGTCTTGCCCGCGCCATTGCCGCCGAACCCGAGATCATCTTTTTCGACGAACCCACCACCGGGCTTGATCCGATCATGTCGGGCGTGATCAATGCGCTGATCCGCGAGATTGTGGTCGAGATGGGTGCCACGGCGATGACGATCACGCATGATATGTCCTCGGTCCGCGCCATCGCAGACACCGTGGCGATGCTGCATGACGGCAAGATCCGCTGGACGGGGCCTGCGGCAGAAATGGATGCAGCTTCAGACCCTTATCTGCAACAGTTCATCCATGGCCGCGCCGAAGGCCCGATTGAATCGGTGCGCTGATATGCTGACCGAGGCGCTGACCCAGCTGATGCTGTTGTCCTTGCAACCACTGCCGCGCCTTGTCATCCCGCTGATCCCCACCGCGATTGCGCTTTGTGCCTATGCCAGCCTGCGCGCGCGCTCGGATGATCCCTTGCGAGCTTGGGTGCAGCTGATCACTGCCGCGACACTGGCGGTTTGGATGGCGGTGCCTTGGCAGCCGCAAGACGGTATGGTGATCGCAGCCACCCGCAGCGTGACGATCTTTGCCTATGGTTATGTGCTGCAAGACTGGCTGAAGGCGGCCTTTCGTACGGGCCTTGATCCGCGCTGGGCGCATCGGGTGGTGATGGTCTCGCTGGTGGCGTCGATGCTGGCCTTGGCACTGGCAAAGCTGCCCTGAACTGCGCCAAAAGCTCTGTGCTGTTTCAGCTTGCGCAACAATGGCAGTTATCCACGCCAGATTGTTCTAAGCGCGACCTGTAATTGTTAAAGTTAATTGCAAAACCTTGGCAAATCTTTACGATTTTAATCCTTAGCAGGCTGGCCCCGGCTTTGGGGGCGAAGGCGGCACTGGGGTGTGATTAAACGGTTGGGTGGTTTTATGGCGGTGCTTGAAACGTTGCGAGGCGCGCTGCGGTTTGCGCAGGCTTTGGCGCAAATGCTGGTCATTGCAGCCACGCTGGGGCTTTGGACAGTAAGCCTTGCTGCGGTCTTCGGGCTTTTGCCTTGGGCGCAGCTGGCGCTGTCTTTTGGCGACACAGCCCTACCACAGGCGGGGATCTGGCTGCAACTTGGGCTTTGTGCGCTGATGGCGGTGCTCGCGCTTTATCTGCCCGCCAATGCCCGCATGGCGCGGCTGGAACGCAGCCACCGCAGCTTTGCCGTCGGGGTGCAGGATGTGGCCCAAGCCTACCGCCAAGCCCATGCCGCCGACCGCAAGGGCGTCTTTGCGCTTTCGGGCGAGTTCGAGAGCATGCGCGCAAGGCTAGAGCATCTGCGCAAACACCCCGATTTTCAGCATCTGGAACCTGAGCTTTTGCAGCTTGCAGCCCAGATGAGCCACGAGACCCGCGATCTGGCACACGCCTATTCCGAGGAAAAGGTCGCGCGTGCCAAGGATTTTTTGCGCCAGCGCCAGCATGAGGTTGATGCTTTCAACGAGCGTCTGGCCACTGCGCGCAGCCTTTGCGACGATCTGCGGCGCTGGTCTACCGACATTAAGGCCGAAGAGCTGCAAGCCCAGATTCAGATCAAACGGTTGGAAGCCGATCTGCGCGAGATCCTGCCGCAGCTGGGTTATGATCTTGAGGAAACCCGCGAGGCCAATGTGGTCTCGTTGCCCAAGCCCAACAAGTAGCTTGACGCCTTGACCTGGCTTGGGCACCACGGCGCGATGAAATACCTAAACCTGTCACTGTTGATCCTGTTTCCCGTGGCTTGGTTCGCGCCGCTTTTACGCGCGGCGGTGCTGCCGATCTTTGGCATGCGCGAAATCTCGGTTGTGACGGGGCTGCAATCGCTTTGGGCCTCGGATGCGGCGCTGGCGCTTTTGGTCACCACCTTGGCAATCTTTGCGCCCTTTGCCAAAACCCTTGGGCTGGCGCTGATCCACTTTGGCTATTTGTCGCGCCGCACCCTGCCCTTGCTGGCTTGGTTAGGCAAATTGGCGATGGCCGATGTGTTCTTGATTGCGCTTTACATCGTCATCGCCAAGGGCGCGGGGCATGTTACCGTGCAGCCGGCTTGGGGGCTTTATCTGTTTACGTTTTGCGTACTGGCCGGGGTCTTGATGTCATGGAGCCGTGCCAAGAAGGCTTGATGCCGGGCGCGTTTCAGGGCACCACAGGCCAATGGCAAAACACTCAAACTCATTCACCTGCACGGCTTGCGGTCAGACCCATGGCAAATGGATCGGCAAATGCGAAGGCTGTGGCGCTTGGAACACGCTGATCGAAGAGGCGCCGCTGTCCAGCGGCCCCAAGGCGCTGGGCAGCAAGGGCCGCTCGATCCATCTGACCGATCTTGCCACCCAAGCCGAAGCCCCACCGCGCGCGTCATCGGGCATTGACGAGCTGGACCGGGTTTTGGGCGGCGGGCTGGTGCCGGCCTCGGCCATTCTGGTGGGCGGCGATCCGGGCATCGGCAAATCCACGCTTTTGCTGCAAGCGGCGGCAAGTTTCGCCAATCATGGGGTGAAATGCCTGTATATTTCGGGCGAAGAGGCCGCAGCCCAAGTGCAGATGCGCGCGCAGCGCTTGGGGCTGACGCAATCGCCGGTGGCTTTGGGGGCAGAGACCAATCTGCGCGATATTCTCACCACGCTTGACGCCGAACGCCCCGGCCTTGCGATCATCGATTCGATCCAGACCATGTGGCTGGATACCGTTGACAGCGCACCAGGCTCGGTCAGCCAAGTGCGCGCCGCCTGTCACGAGCTGGTGACTTTCGCCAAGCGGCGCGGCGTCGCGATCATCCTTGTCGGCCATGTCACCAAAGACGGCCAAATCGCAGGCCCGCGCGTGGTTGAACATATGGTCGATACCGTGCTTTATTTTGAGGGCGAGCGCGGCCATCAGTTTCGCATCTTGCGCGCGGTGAAAAACCGCTTTGGCCCGGCAGATGAGATTGGCGTGTTTGAGATGACCGGCGCAGGCCTGTCGCAGGTGCTGAACCCCTCGGCACTGTTTTTATCCGAACGCGGCCAAGCCTCGCCCGGATCGGCGGTCTTTGCCGGCATCGAAGGCACCCGCCCGGTGCTGACCGAGATCCAAGCCCTTGTCGCCCCCTCGCCGCTTGGCACCCCGCGCCGCACCGTGGTCGGGCTTGATTCGGGCAGGCTTTCCACCATCATCGCGGTGCTAGAGGCGCGCTGCGGCATCCCCTTTGCGGGGTTGGATGTGTTTTTAAACGTCGCAGGCGGCATGCGGGTGACAGAACCCGCCGCCGATCTGGCCGTGGCCGCCGCCATCCTCTCTGCGCGCGAAGATGTGGCAATTCCTCCTGAAACCGTGCTTTTCGGCGAAATCAGCCTTTCTGGCGCGCTGCGCCCTGTCGGACAGACAGAAAACAGGTTGAAAGAAGCCGCAAAACTTGGTTTCTCACAAGCAATCGCGCCCAAGGGATCAAAGCTTGGGCAAGTCGAGGGCATGCAGGTGCGCGAAATGCCCGACCTGACCGCCTTTGTCGGAGAAATGTTCGGGGCGGGTTAAGCCCCAAAAGGAGCGGACGTATGGAAGGTTTTACCCTGGTTGATGGCGTGGTCGCAGGCGTCATCGTGCTGTCAGCCATTCTGGCCTATTCGCGCGGCTTCGTGCGCGAGGTCATGGCGATTGCGGGCTGGGTTGGGGCAGCGCTTTTGGCCTATACCTTTGCCGCCCAAGCGCAACCGCTGGTCAAAGAGCTGCCGGTTCTGAACAAATTTCTTGCCGACAGCTGCGAGCTGTCGCTGATCGCGGCCTTTGCGGTGGTCTTTGCTGTTGGTCTGATTCTGGCGGCGCTGTTCACACCGCTGCTGTCTTCGGTGGTGCAACGCTCGGTTCTGGGCGGGCTGGATCAGGTCTTTGGCTTTTTGTTTGGCGTGGCGCGCGGTATCATTTTGATTGCAGTGGCGTTTTTGGTCTACGATCGGGCCGTGGCCGCCAATACCATTCCGATGATCGATGCCTCGCGCTCGGCCAAGATTTTCGCCTCCTTCCAAGTGGATATCAACCAAGCCGTGCCCTCGGATGCGCCAAATTGGATTGTGGGTCGCTATAACGAGCTGACCACAACCTGCACCAAACCTGCCGAAACCCCGGCAATTGCACCCGCAGAAACCGCCCTTCCTGCCGCGCCTACAAACTAAGCCCTACCCTTATGGGCAGAGCCGCATGCGAGGGGGTGACACTGGCCCGCGATGCGCCTAAATCAGGGCGCATCACCACACCGGAATCGGAGGCTCCATGCAACCCTTCTACGCACATCCCTTTGACGATGATAAGCTCAAGGAAGAATGCGGCGTTTTTGGCGTGATCGGCGTCTCGGATGCCTCGAACTTTGTAGCCCTCGGTCTGCACGCGCTGCAACACCGCGGCCAAGAGGCAGGCGGCATCGTGTCGTATGACCCAGCCACCGGCTTTAACTCGGCGCGCCGCTTTGGCTATGTGCGCGACAATTTCACCAAACCCGATGTGATGGACACCCTGCCCGGCCAATTGGCCATAGGCCATGTGCGTTATTCCACCGCCGGATCAAAAGGCGCAACCGCGATCCGCGATGTGCAGCCCTTCTTTGGCGAATTCTCGATGGGCGGGGCCGCAATCGCCCACAACGGCAACCTGACCAACGCAAGCGCGCTGCGCCGCGAATTGATCGAGCGCGGCTCGATCTTTCAATCCTCCTCTGACAGCGAATGCATCATCCATCTGATGGCGCGCTCGATCCAGAAAAACATCTCGGAACGCATCAAAGACGCACTGCGCCGGGTTGAAGGCGCGTTTTCCATCGTGGCAATGACCCGCACCAAGCTGATCGGCGTGCGTGACCCCTTGGGCGTGCGGCCACTGGTCCTGGGACGGATTGGCGATAACGCATGGGCGCTCTCGTCCGAGACCTGCGGTCTTGATATCATCGGCGCCGAATTCATCCGCGAGATCGAACCTGGCGAGATGGTGGTGATTGAAGACGGCAAGATCAACTCGACCCGCCCCTTTGCCCCGGCAAAATCGCGGTTCTGCATCTTTGAACATGTCTATTTCAGCCGTCCCGACAGCATCCTTGGCGGCCGCTCGGTCTATGAAACCCGTCGCCAAATCGGGGTGGAACTGGCCAAAGAAGCCCCGGTTGACGCCGACCTCGTCTGCCCTGTGCCCGATTCTGGCACACCTGCCGCCATTGGCTACAGCCAGCAATCAGGCATCCCCTATGCGATGGGCATCATCCGCAACCAATATATGGGCCGCACCTTTATCGAACCCTCGGAATCGATCCGCAACATGGGGGTGCGTCTGAAACTCAACGTCAACCGCGCGCTGATCAAGGGCAAACGGGTGATTTTGGTCGACGATTCGGTGGTGCGCGGCACCACCTCACGCAAGATCAAAGACATGATCCTCGAGGCCGGTGCCGCCGAAGTGCACTTCCGCATCGCCTCGCCGCCCACCGCTTGGCCCTGCTTTTACGGCGTCGATACCCCCGAACGCAGCAAACTGCTTGCCGCGACAATGACCGAGGACGAGATGCGCGACTGGATCGGGGTCAACAGCCTCAAATTCATCTCGCTCGACGGTCTTTACCGTGCGGCGGGCGAGGCAAAGGGGCGCAATCCGGCAAGCCCGCAATATTGCGACGCCTGCTTCTCGGGCGAATATCCCGTTGCACCTTCGGATAAAATCGCCGAAGGTTTCGAGATGAAAGCGGCCGAATAACCGCCCGCAGCGCCTGGATCAGCCCTGCCCATGACCCAAGTTTTCGTGCTTTGTACCGGCCGCTGCGGATCGACCACCTTCGCTGCGGCCTGCAAACAGGCGACCAACTTCACCGCCGCCCACGAATCGCGCACCTACCGGCTTGGCGCCGACCGCTTCGCCTATCCGCCAAATCATATCGAGGTTGACAACCGCCTGGCCTGGTTCACCGGCAAACTTGACGCCCGCTTCGGCGCGGCGCCCTTCTACGTCCACCTCAGCCGCGACCGCGCCCAGACCGCCGCCTCTTTCGCCACCCGCCTCAACCACGGGCTGATGAAAACCTACCGCAGCGGCATCCTGCCCAACCTTTTGCTGCGCGAACCGCAAACCCCCGCCCTTGCCATCGCCGAAGACCTTGTCGACACCATCACCGCAAACATCACCCTGTTCTTGCGCGACAAACCCCGCGTGATGCAGATCAGCCTCGAAACCATCACCACAGATTTCCCAAAATTCTGGAATTGGATTGGCGCGCAGGGCAATCTTGACGCCGCCCTCGCCACCTTCGCCACGCGACACAACGCCACCAAGCCCTAAGCCCCCCTTGCCCTTTCATCTTGGCTCAAATATCCCCGCCGGAGGCTTCGACGCCGCAGATGACCGCCCAGATCAAAGGATAAAGCCATGATCCAACGCATCGCCCTGATCACCGGCGCCTCGCGCGGCCTCGGTGCCGCCTTGGCCGAAGATCTTGCCATCCGGGGCTGGCATGTCGTGGCGCTGGCCCGCACCGTAGGCGGGCTAGAAGAGCTTGACGACCGCGTCAAAGCGCTGGGCCTGCCCGGTGCAGGCGGCCTGACGCTTGCGCCGATGGATGTTACCGACAGCGACGCTATGCAGCATCTGTGCCTGTCGATCCATCAGCGTTGGGGCGGCCTTCAACTTTGGGCGCATACCGCGATCCATGCAGCCCCGCTTGCCCCCGCAGGCTCGATTGATGCAAAGGACATGGCGAAATCCGTTGCCACCAACCTGACCGCCACCGCAGCCCTCGTGCCGATGGTCGAACCCTTGCTGCGCGCAGGCGAAGGCCAAGCGCTGTTTTTCGACGACCCGCGCGCAGGCGCGAAATTCTTCAGCAGCTACGGCGCAACCAAGGCCGCCCAAATCGCCATTGCCCGCTCTTGGGCGGCCGAAAATGCCAAGATCGGCCCGCAGGTGCGTATCCTAACCCCCGACCCAATGCCCACCGCCACCCGGGCGCGGTTCTTTCCGGGCGAAGATCGCGCGCCGCTGCATGCGCCGCGCGACGTTGCCCGCCGCCTGCTTGCTGGCCTTTGACGCCGATCCTCTACAGCTTTCGCCGCTGCCCCTATGCAATGCGGGCGCGGCTGGCGCTGATCGCTGCCGATCAGCGCGTGCATCTGCGCGAAATCGCCCTGCGTGACAAACCTGCCGCCTTTCTGGCGGCCTCGCCAAAAGCCACCGTGCCGGTGCTGGTCACCGATCAGGGCGTGATCGCGGAAAGCCTGCAGATCATGCAGTGGGCGCTTGCACAAAACGACCCCGAAGGCTGGTTGCAGATGCCGCCCGAGGCTGCGGCATGGATCGCGCGCTGTGACGGCAGTTTCAAGACTGCGCTCGATGGCGTCAAATACGCCAGCCGCGCGCCCGAGGCGCTGCCCGCCCATCGCGCAAGTGCGATTGCGTTCCTGACCGATCTGAACGCCAGCCTTGGCCTTTGGCTTTACGGCAAACCCAGCCTGGCCGATGCCGCCCTGCTGCCCTTTGTGCGGCAATATGCGATGATTGATCCCGACTGGTTTGCAGCGCAAAACTGGCCGCGCCTGCAAGATTGGCTGGCACGGTTTTTGGCAAGCGAGGCTTTCGCCCGCGCGATGCAAAAGCAGCCGCTTTGGCAGCCGGATGCGGCGCCGCTAGCTTTCCCCTAGCGCCTCGGCCATCGCGGCCCACAAGACCTCGAGCGGTTCAATCCCGACCGAGAGGCGGATAAAGCCCTCGGCCACCTGATCGCCCCAACGCGCGCGCCGCTCGCCCGAGCTATGGGTGCCGCCAAAGCTGGTGGATTGCACCAGATAGCGGCAGTCGGTCAAAAACCGCTCGGCGCGCGCGGCCGATTCCATCTGAAAGCCGATCAGAAAGCCGCCAGAGCCCATTTGCCGCTGCGCCACCGCATAGCTTGCATCGCTCGCAAGCCCCGGATAGCGCACCGCCGTCACCCCGACCTGTTCGCTTAAGCGCTGCGCAATCACCGCAGCCGAGGCGCACATCCGCTCGAGCCGCAGCTCTAATGTCTCAAGCCCGCGATGCACCTGCCAAGCCTCGAACGGCCCCGGCACCGCCCCCGACAGCCTGCGCCAATCGCGCACCCGCGCCATAAGGGCAGCGTCTCGCCCCGCGACATGGCCAAACAGCACATCCGAATGCCCCGCAGGCGCTTTGGTATCAGCCGCCACCACCAAATCGCAGCCCAGATCCAAGGGGCGCTGCAACAGCGGTGTCATCGTGGTGTTATCGGCAATCACCAAGGCCCCTGCCGCGCGGGCACGCGCCACCACGGCTGCAATATCCACCACATCCAAACCGGGGTTCGAAGGCGTTTCCAGATAGACCACCGCAGCACCGCTAAAATCGGCGCTGTCGTAATCGCGCGTTGCCATCTCGACCACTTCAACGCCAAAGGGGGTCAGAAAGCCTGCCGAGAACACCCGCGTGACATAATAGCCATCCGCCGGAATGATCAGCCGGTCGCCCTTTTTCAGCACCGCCATCAGCGCCGCCGAAATCGCCGCCATGCCCGAGGGAAAGCTGACCACCTCGGCCTGTTCCAACAGCGCAAGCTGGGCCTCGACGGCCTCCCAGGTTGACATGCCGTTGCGGCCATAAATATGCGCGGCCCCCGCCACTTCGGGCAGGTGAAAGGTGGCGGCGGGCACGATGGGCAAAGACACCGGATCGCCCTTGGCAAGGCTTTTGCTGCGGTGATGCAATATCTCGGCGGCAATGGTGTGATTGGCGGTCATCGGTCTGCTCCTGCTTTTGTTGCGCCACCCTAATCTGGCGCAGCCCCCACATACAAGAGCCCGCCCAAGATCGTCTCGGGCGGGCTTTGCTGTGGCTATGTGCTGCGGTCAGAGGTGGCTATTCCAAACGCGACGGAAAGCCTTCGGCGCGCAGATCGGTGCCAAGTAGATCTTCCAACAGCTTGGCAATCATCGGCGATTGCGCCTCGCCACCATAGGCGGCTTTGGCGGCGATATAGGTTTGGTTGGTCATGCTGGCCAGATCCAGCGGCACGCCGAATTCCTTGCCAAAGCCCAAGGCAAAGCCCAGATCCTTCAGCGCCAGATCAATGTTAAAGGCGATGTCATAAGACCCGTTCAAGATCAGCGCGCCTTCGGTTTCATGCACAAAGGAATTGCCAGACGAAGCCGCAATCGCCGCATGCGCCTGCGCCAGATCCAACCCGCCGCGCTTGGCCAGCATCAGCGCCTCGGAGGTGGCCTTCAGATGGATAAAGGCCAACATATTGGTGATCACCTTGATGATCGACGAGGACCCAAGCGGCCCCATATGGAAAATCCGGTCGCCCATCGCAGCCATTGCGCCGTGGTGCAAATCAAACAGCGCCTTTGATCCGCCGGCAAGCATGGTGATCTTGCCTTGGGCGGCCAGATGCACACCACCGGTGACCGGCAGCTCCATCATCTCGATCCCCGCAGCCTCGGCCACAGCGCCCAGCCGCAACACATCCTCGCGCCCCAGCGTTGACATCTCCAGCCAAGAGGCCCCCGGCTTCATCACCGGCAAAATCGCGCGCAGCACGCGTTCAGACACGCTGGGCGATGGCAGGCAGGTGATGACATGATCGGCCGCCGCAGCCGCGGCCTCGGCACTGCTGGCAAGGGTTGCGCCCATGGCCACCAGCCGCGCGGCAAGTGCCGGGTTAAGATCAAAAACCGTCACCTCAAAGCCTGCCTTCAGCAGACAGGCGGCACAATTGGCCCCCAGATTTCCAAGGCCTATGTAAGCGTAATGCATGATGTCTCCCTAGTCGCCGAAACCGACGATCCCCTTGATCTCGCAAAAATCGTGGATGCCCCAATCGGCATATTCGCGCCCGTTGCCCGATTGTTTATAGCCGCCAAAGGGGGCGGATGTGTCCCAATCGGGATAGTTCAGATTGACCGTGCCCGCGCGCAGCTGCCGCGCCACCGGCCGCGCCTCGTCAAGTGAGCCCGAGATATAGGCCGCAAGCCCGTAGACGCTGTCATTGGCCATGCGCACCGCATCTGCGACGCTGTCATAGGGCAAGATCGACAGCACCGGGCCAAAGATCTCTTCTTGCGAGATTGTCATCTCGTGTTTGACATCGCCAAAGATGGTGGGGCGCGCGAACCAGCCGCGGCTGACCCCCTCGGGCCGGCCCAAACCACCGCAAACCAAGGTCGCCCCCTCGTCGATGCCCGACTGGATCAGCCGCTGCACCTTGTCAAACTGCGCTTTCGAGATCAGCGGCCCCATGGTGGTGGCCTCATCGCGCGGATCGCCCACCACCACCTCGCCAGCCGCTGCGGCTGCGGCGGCCAAGGCCTCGGCATGGCGCGCGCGCGGCACGAACATCCGCGTCGGCGCATCACAAGATTGGCCGGTATTGCCAAAGCACCCCGCCACCCCTGCGGCAACCGCTGCTGCAAGATCGGCCGAGGGCAGGATGATATTGGCCGATTTGCCGCCCAATTCCTGCGCCACCCGCTTGACCGTAGCGGCGGCCGCTGCCGCCACAGCCGTGCCCGCGCGCGTCGATCCGGTAAAGGACATCATGTCAATCTGCGGATGCTCTGACATCCGCGCACCCACCTCGGGGCCGGTGCCATTGACCAGGTTGAACACCCCCGCAGGCACGCCCGCCGCGTGACAAA
This sequence comes from Cypionkella sp., assembly GCF_036782355.1. Taxonomy (NCBI): domain Bacteria; kingdom Pseudomonadati; phylum Pseudomonadota; class Alphaproteobacteria; order Rhodobacterales; family Paracoccaceae; genus Cypionkella; species Cypionkella sp. The sequence goes on along the minus strand of NZ_DAIPZF010000023.1, from coordinate 26,923 downwards.
CCTCGGCAAACAGCACCCCCGACAACGGCGCGATCTCGGAAGGTTTCAGCACCATGGTGCAGCCTGCAATCAGCGCAGGCGCCACCTTGCAGGCAATCTGGTTCATCGGCCAGTTCCAAGGCGTGATCAGCCCGCAGACGCCAATGCCCTCATGCACGATCCGCGTGGTGCCGCGCGCATATTCCCAAGCCATCTCTTCCGCGGCCTTGATCGTGGCCTCGATATGGACTTGGCCCGCCCAAACCTGTGCCTCACGCGCCCAAGTGATCGGCGCGCCCATCTCGGTCGACATCGCTTGCGCGAAATCCTCGGCGCGGGCGTTGTAGATCTCAAGGATGCGCTTGACCAAATCTATCCGCTTTTGCACCGGCCAAACCGTATAGCCGTCAAAGGCCGCCCGTGCGGCTGCAACCGCTGCATCAATGTCGCGTAGATCGCCCAAAGCCACCTGCGCCACAATCTCTTCGGTCGCGGGGTTCTCAACCCCCATCCGCGCCGCTGATTGCGGCGCAACCCATGCGCCATTGATATAGAACTTGCCCAGATTATCCGAGATCATCGCGCGTCCTCACTTGAAATAGATGTTATATTTCGCGCGGATCATCGCATCGATTTCAGGATCAATCCGGCTGCCCGCGCGCGCAAGAATAGCGTTCTTCCTCGCGATGGCAGTGTCAAGCAACAAGGGCTTTCCGGCCTCATTCCACTCTTTTGGCGACATGCGATTGCCGACATTGGGGTAGATATACTCGGTCTGCATCAGCTTCAGAGTTTGATCCGACCCCAGATAATGCCCGGGCCCGCCCAGACAAACCTCTTTCATCGCATCCAAACTGGTGCTGTCAGGCGTCACATCAATGCCGCGCACCAAGCGCATGGTCTGCCCCAACAGATCATCGCCAAGCACAAGGCTTTCAAGGCAAAAGCCCAGCAAAGACGCATGCATCCCCACCGCCTCATAGCACATATTCAGCCCGGCAAGCCCTGCCAGCGAATTGGTGATGCCCTGCTCCCATCCGGCCTGCATATCGGGCAGTTTGCTGTCCGATATGCCCGAGGCAGCCCCCCCCGGCAGATCATAAAACCGGTGCATCTGCGCACAGCCCGCCGTCAACAAAGCCTGCTCCGCCGAGCCGCCAGACATCGCGCCCGTGCGCAAATCCGACACAAAAGGCCAGGTGCCAAAGATACAAGGCGCGCCCTTCTTGATGGCATTGGCATAAACCACCCCCGCCAGACATTCCGCCACCGCCTGCACAATCGTCAAAGCAATCGGCGCAGGCGCCGTGGCCCCGGCTTGGCCCGCACTCAGCAAAAGCATCGGCATGCCGCGGCGGATGCAATCCTCCATGGTGATGCAGCTTTCCTCGGCAAACTTCATCGGCGGCACCACAAAGCAGTTCGAGTTCGACACAAACGGCCGCTCCAGCCATTTCTCCTCGCCCCCCGCCACGGTGTAGATCATGTCAAAGCAATCCGCGACATGGCTCGGATCGCTGAACGAGGTGCCCACATGCTTCACCGTGCCCGACAAACAGCCGTAAAGCGTGTTCAGATCCATCTCTTTGTTGTCGACCACATCACGGCACACCATGGTGCGCTGATAGAAATGGATATTGTCCAGATTATCGACCAAGCGCGCCGCATCATAAAGATCCTGCGCCGTGCTCTCGCGGTACTCAAGCGAGATCGGATCGACGATATGCACCGCAGCCCCCGCGGTGCCGTAATGCACATTGCTGCCCGACAGATGCAGATCATATTTCGCATCGCGCGCATGCAGAGTGATATTGCGCGCAGCCACCGCCAACATATCCTCAACCAGCGCGCGCGGAAACCGCAACCGCCCGTCATTGCCCTGAATGGCACCCGCCGCGGTCATGATCTCCACCCCCGAAGGCGGCGCCTGTGACAACCCAATCTGCTCCAACGCCTGCAAGGCACTCTCATGGATCTGCGCCACACCTGCATCGCTCAAAGGCTTATACTGCCCCCCCGCCATGCCAGGCCGCACCGGCCGCATCTCTTCCGACAAAGGCGAGGCCCGCAAAGCTACCCTTGCGCCGCGCCCCCCCGCCCGCCGTGCCCGCGCTGGCTCACAGATTTCTCCCAGATCAACCGTATCGCTCATCCGAATGCCCTTTCATCTTGGCATAAATATCCCGGGGTCCGGGGCAGCGCCCCGGCAGCCCCTACATCCGCACGCGGGCCGATTTTGCATCATACATCGGCACCAAACTCGCCTCTGCCGCATGACGCACCCCGGCCACTTCAATCTCATACTGGCTTGCCAAAACCTCAGCCTCGCTCTGACCTTCGCAAGGCACATAGCCCATGCCAATCGCCCCGCCGAGGAAATGGCCATAGTTGCCGCTGGTCACCGGCCCGACGATCTTGCCATCGCGCACCACGGCTTCATTGTGAAACAACAAGGGCTCGGGGTCTTTCAGGCGAAACTGCACCATCCGCCGCGAAAGCCCGGCCTCAGCCTTGCGCAACACTGCCTCGCGGCCAATGAAATCAGGCTTGCTTTGGCGCACCGCAAAGCCAAGCCCCGCCTCCAGCACATGATCCTCATCGGTGATATCATGGCCAAAATGGCGATAGCCCTTCTCGATCCGGCAGGAATCCAGCGTGTGCAAGCCGCAAAGCTTCAGCCCCAGATCGCCCCCCGCCGCCTCCAGCGCCTCAAACACATGGCAAGTCTGATCGGCGCTGACATAAAGCTCCCAGCCCAGCTCGCCGACATAAGTCACCCGATGCGCGCGCGCCACGCCCATGCCGATCTCGATTTCGCGCATGGTGCCAAAGGGATGGGCGGCATTGCCAAAGTCATTCGGGCTGACCTTTTGCAACAGATCACGCGATTTCGGCCCCATCACGCAAAGCACCGATTCCGCCGCCGTCACATCGGTGATCACCACAAAGGCCTCGCCCAGATGCCGGCGCAACCAAGCCAGATCACGTTGCAAGGTCGCCCCCGGCACCACCGCCAAATAGGCGGTCTCCGACAGACGCGTCACCGTCAAATCGCTTTCAATACCGCCCTTTTGGTTCAGCATCTGGGTATAGACCACCCGGCCCACCGCCACATCCATCTGATTGCCACAAAGCCGGTTCAAAAACGCGCAGGCATCGCGCCCCTCAATGCGGATCTTGCCGAAAGAGGTCATGTCAAACAGCCCAACCCCCTCGCGCACCGCCATATGCTCGGCGCGCTGATTGTCGAACCAATTCTGCCGCTTCCAGGAATACTGATAGCTGGCCTCTTGGCCCTTATTGGCAAACCAATTCGCCCGCTCCCAGCCCGCCACCTCGCCAAAAACCGCCCCGCGTGCCGCCAGATGCGCATGCAACGGCGAGCGGCGCACCCCGCGTGAGGTTTCCATCTGCCGATAGGGAAAGTGATCGGCATAAAGCAGACCCAAAGTCTCCGAGACCCGCTCTTTGAGATAGCTGCGGTTGCGCTGGAACGGCTGGGCGCGGCGAATATCGACCTCCCAAAGATCAAACGGCGCCTCGCCCTCGACAATCCAATGCGCCAGCGCCATGCCCGCCCCGCCCGATCCGGCAATGCCAACCGAGTTATAGCCCGCAGCCACCCAATAGCCCCCAAGCTCCGGCGCCTCGCCCAAGTAATAGCGATCGTCCGGCGTAAAGCTTTCGGGTCCGTTGAAAAACGTATGAATCCCCGCGGTTTGGAACAACGGCAGCCGGTTCATCGCATGCTCAAGGATCGGCTGGAAATGGTCCCAATCCTCGGGCAAAGTGTCAAACATGAAGTCCTCGCGGATGCCATTCATCCCCCAAGGCTTGGCCTTGGGCTCAAAGGCCCCCACCATCATCTTACCCGCATCCGATTTGTAATAGGCGCATTCATCAGGCACCCGCAGCACCGGCAAATGCCCCAGCCCCGAAATCGGCTCGGTGATCAGATAGAAATGCTCGCAGGCATGCAAGGGCAGCGTCACACCCGATTGCGCCGCCAGATCCCGCCCCCACATGCCACCACAATTGACCACCACATCGCTGGCAATATGGCCAGGCTCGCCGTCCGCACCAATATAATCCACCCCGGTGACGCGGCCATTCGCCTTGGTCACCGCCACCACCTTGGTATGCTCGAAAATCTGCGCGCCCTGCATCCGCGCGCCCTTGGCCAAAGCCATGGCGATATTGGCCGGATCGCATTGCCCGTCCAGCGGCAGATGTACCGCCCCCACCACATCGCCAATCTCCAGATGCGGATACATCGCCTTGGCCTCTAGGGGCGAGATTTCCTGCACATCCACATCAAAAATCCGCGCCACCGTGGCTTGGCGCAGCAATTCCTCATGCCGCGCCGCCGTCAGCGCCACCGAGATGCTGCCCACCTGCCGCATGCCCGTTTCAACCCCGGTCTCCGCCGCAAGCTTGACATAAAGATCCGCCGAATATTTCGCCAAACGCGTCATATTGGCCGAGCCGCGCAATTGCCCGATCAACCCCGCCGCATGCCAAGTCGTGCCACTGGTCAGCTGCTTGCGCTCCAACAGCACAACATCCGTCCAGCCCATCTTGGCCAGATGATAGGCCACCGAACAGCCCGACACCCCGCCACCAATCACCACCGCCCGCGCCTTGCTTGGAACCGAAGCCATCGCCCTATCCTTCATCTGTCTCTAAATATCCCGGGGGTGCGGGGGCTGGCCCCCGCTCCGCCTGATCAGGCGCGAATGCGCTCGTTTTTTGCATCCCACAGCGGCGCATCCGCCTGCACCACGGCCGCGTAGCGGGAGCCGTAAATCTCGACCTCAAGCGCCACGCCCGCCAGGTTCAAATCCGCGCGCAACATGCCAAGCCCGATACAAGCCCCGACCCGATGGCCAAAATAGCCACTGGTCAGCTCTCCCACCACCTGCTCGCCCTGCCAGATCGTCGCCATATAGGGCGGATCATAGGCCCCGGCCTCGATCACCAGCGTGCAGAATGATTTGCTCACCCCCGCCTGCTTTTCACGCGCCAAAGCGGCGCGGCCGCGGAAGTCGGGCTTGCTCCAATCGACAAACCGCTCCAGCCCGCCCTGCAAAATCGTGTAATCGGTGGAAAGATCGCCCTTCCACGCCCGATAACCCTTCTCGATGCGCAGCGAATTCAGCGCGAACATGCCAAAGGGCTTCAACCCCATGGGCTGGCCCGCTGCCATCACCGCATCCCAAACCGCTGGCGTATCGGCAAGGTTCGAGTGGATCTCCCAGCCCAATTCGCCGGCAAAGGACACCCGCATCAAAAACACCTCGCGCCCCGCGATCTGCGCGCGCTGATGCGTCAGCCAGCCTTTGCTCAGATCACCGTCACAGACCGCTGCCAAAATCTCGCGCGCCTTCGGGCCGGTCAGAATCTGGGTTGACCAATCATTGGTCTGCTCGGTCAAACTCAGCCCCGGCTCCAGATGTTTGCGCAGCCAATCGCCGTCATGCAACTGCGCGGTGGCCGCCGTGATCAACAACAGCTCATCCTCGCCCAGACGCGCCACCGACATCTCGGTCACAATCCGTCCCGCCTCATCGGCGAAATAGGCAAGCCCCAGCCGGCCGATATTGGGCAATTTGCCAGTGATCTGGCGCGCAAGCCAAGCGGCCGCGCCTTCGCCATTCAGCACAAAGCGCGAAAACCCCGGCAGATCCAAAATCCCCGCCGCATCGCGCACGGCCTCGCATTCGGCCTTGACCGCCGCATACCAAGCCCCTTCGCGCTTCCAAGTTTGGCTGCCCGCAGCCGAGGTGTCATCCCCCGCCCGCGCATACCAAAGCGCGCGCTCCCAGCCGTTAAACGCGCCATATTGCGCGCCAAGGGCCAGCGTGCGGTCATGCACAGCGCTCAGTTTCTTGTCGCGCCCCTCGGGCCAAGCGAAATGCGGGAAGTGCATGGCATATTCATGGCCATAAACCTCCATGCCCTTTTTGATACAGTAGTCCTCATCCTCAAAGCCGGTAAAGCGGCGCGGATCGCAAGACCACATATCCCATTCGGTCGCCCCTTGGGTGATCCATTCGGCCAGCACCTTGCCCGCCCCGCCCGCTTGGCAGATGCCAAAGGTGAAGACACAAGCCTCAAAGGCATTGGGCACGCCCGGCATCGGCCCGATCAGCGGGTTGCCGTCAGGCGTATAGGGGATCGGGCCGTTGATCACCTTGGTCAGGCTTGCGGTTTCCAGCAAAGGCACCCGCGCCATCGCGTCATTGATGTGCCACTCCAACCGCTCCAGATCGTCGGGGAACAGCTGAAAGCTGAAATCCTCGGGGAAAGGATCATCCTTGGAAATCCAATGCGCCTTGCAGTTGCCCTCATAGGGGCCAAGGTTAAAGCCGTTCTTTTCTTGGCGCAGGTAATAGCTGCTGTCGACATCGCGCAGCAGCGGCAGCTTTTTGCCGGTTTCCTTGGTGCGGGCCTCGACCTCGGGGATGGTATCAAACAGCATATATTGATGGCTCATCACCATCATTGGCACCTCGCGGCCAAACCATTTGCCGACCTCGCGGGCGTAATAGCCTGCGGCATTGACCACGAATTCGCAGCGGATCTCGCCCTTATGGGTTTCAACCACCCAATCTTCGCCCTCGCGGCGCACGCCGGTGGCGGGGCAAAAGCGTTCAATCCGCGCGCCCATCGCACGCGCGCCTTTGGCAAGCGCTTGGGTCAGCTGCGCGGGATCAATATCGCCGTCATAGGGGTCGTAAAGCGCGCCGACCAGATCGTGGGTTTCCAGGAAGGGATAGACTTCTTTGGTCTGCTCGGGGGTCAGGATGCGCAGATCCATGCCTTGATAGCGGCCCATGCCGACGACCTTTTGGAACTCTTGCAGCCGTTCCTCTGTATGGGCCAGCCGCACCGAACCCGTGACGCTGTAGTTCATCGGGTAATCCACCGCCTCGCCCAGCCCGCGATAAAGCTCGGCCGAATAGCGCTGCATATTCATGATCGACCAGCTTGAACTGAAGGTCGGCACATTGCCCGCCGCATGCCAGGTGCTGCCAGCGGTCAGCTCGTTTTTCTCCAGCAGCACGCAGTCGGTCCAGCCCGCCTTGCACAGATGATAAAGGCTCGAGGCACCAACCGCCCCGCCTCCGATGATGACAACGCGTGCGCGGGTGGGAAAGTCTGACATGCTGGCCTCCGGTCTGTTCGCGATCTTTATCAGACGGCGCGAAGGCTCTTTCAATCTGGCGGATGGCCCGCTATTGATCGGCCAAAGCGATCAGGCGGAGCAGCCCATGCAAATCGAGTTGTTGGACACCTTTCTGGATCTGGTCGAGACGCGGTCGTTTCACCGCACCGCCGAGCGGCTGAGTGTGACGCAATCCACGGTTTCGGCGCGGGTGCAATCGCTGGAAACCACGCTGGGGGCGCGGTTGTTCACCCGCTCGCGCGCGGGCACCGATCTGACCACCGAGGGCCTGCGGTTCGAGGCCCACGCCCGCCTGTTGCGCCGCGATTGGAACGAGGCCTGCCGCGCGGTGGCGCCATCGGGCGAATCCGCGATGACGATGCGGCTGGGGATTCAGAACGATCTGGCCGATGCCTATATCGGGGATCTGATCCACGATTTCCGCCATGTCTTTCCGCAAACCGCCTTTTACATCGAGCCGGATTATTCCAGCCAGATGTGCCAGGATCTTGTCACCGGAGCGCAAGATTTCGCGGTGATGTTCACCCCCAAACCGCATCCCGATCTGCATTTTGTCAGCCTTGGCGATGTGGTCTACCGGCTGATCAGCTCGGACGCGCAGACGCGGGCGCAGATCAACCCTGCGACCTATATCTCGGGCAATTTCGCCCCCGCTTTCGAGCAAGCCCACCGCGCCGCCCTGCCCGAATTGGTCGGCGCGCAACTGTCGGTGGGGCAAAGCACCTCGCTTGCAGCGCTGTTGCAGGCGATGGGGGGCACCGGATTTGTGATGGCAGAAAAGGCGGCCGAGATGGTGGCCTCGGGCCGCTTTGCCTATATCTCGGATGTGCCCGCCTTGGGCCAGCCGGTCTATGCCGCGATGCATCTGCGCAATCGGGTGACCAAATCACGCCGCAAGATGACCCGCATTCTGGGCCGCCGCTTTGCCCAGATTGAAACCGCGCGCGACTAGCGGTCAGACCACCGTTTGCACCCGATAGCCCGGCGCATGCGCCAAGCGCACAAAGGTGATCGCAGCCTCGGCGCGCCAAGTGCTGCGTTCGGTGATAAACAGCGCAGCCCCGGCTGCGACGCCCAAAACCTCGGCCTCGCGCGCTGTGGCAGCCGCTGCCGAAAAGGCAATGTCACCAGAGGCATAAGAGACGTTCTTCACCAGCCATTCATTGACACTCAGCGCGGTGAAATCCGGCATCACCGCCGGCAAGATCGCCGGGTTCAGCCAGCGGGTTTCAAACACAAAGGGCTGGCCATCGGCCAGATGCAGGGTTTCCAGATACCAAAGCGGGTCTTGCGCCGCCAACCCAAGCCGCGAGGCCACGGGCACCGGTGGCGCCAGCCGTTCTGCCCGCAACAGCTGAAAGCCATGCGCCTGCCCGCGCGCCTGCACCTCTTGCCGGATCACCGGAATTTCCAAGGTGGCGCGGCGCACCGGCAACACCGCCACCCGCGTGCCGGCCTTGCGCCGCCGCTCGACCACGCCGGCTTGGGCCAATTCGCGCAACGCGCGGCTAACGGTGGCACGCGCGCAGCCAAACTCTTGCGCCAAGGCCTCCTCGGTGGGGATCAGCACGCCTGCGGGCCATTCTTGCGTCGAAATGCGGCGCAAGACCTCGGCGCGGATGTCTTCCCAGCCGCCGATCACAGCGCAGCCCGCAGCCGCGCCACGGTCTGGGCATAGCGCGCGCGGACCGCCTCGCGCGCCAGATGCCGCCCCTTGGTCACAATGTGGCGACCCGCCGACCACACCTCGGCCACCACGCCCTCGCCTGCGGCAAAAACAAAGGTATCAAGGATCATATCGCCTGATGAGGCCGCAAGATCCGGCCCCGAACAATCAAGCGCCATCAGATCGGCCCAAAGCCCGACCTTGATCGCACCTGCCGCCCGCCCTGCCGCCTGCGCCCCGCCCAAGGCCGCCCCCTGATAAAGAACCCGCCCCACCGACTGGCCTTCGCGCGCCAAAACCGCCCGCGCGCGCAGACCCAAGCGCTGCGAATATTCCAAAAGCCGCAGCTCGGCGTTCAGGCTGATCTGCACATTGCTGTCTGAGCCCACGCCAAAGCGCCCCCCCGCCGCCAGAAAACGCGCGCCGTCAAAGATGCCGTCGCCCAAATTCGCCTCGGTGATCGGGCACAGCCCCGCAATCGCCCCCGACCGCGCCAGCGCCTCGGTTTCAGACGGCAGCATCTGCGTCGCATGGATCAGGCACCAGCGCTCTGAGACCGCCTGCTGATCCAACAGCCCCTGCACCGGCCGCGCGCCGGTGGCGGCAAGCACCTCTTCGACCTCGGCAATCTGTTCGGCGACATGGATATGCACCGGGGCTTCAGGATCAAGGTTTGCGGCAAGCGCGATGCCTTCGGCAGAGGCCGCGCGCAGCGAATGCGGCGCGACGCCCAGCACGGTATCACCGGGCAAATCGCGCAAGGCGGCCTGCGTCGCCTGCCACAGCTTGGCAAATTGGTCAGGGCTATTGCCAAAGCGCAACTGCCCTGCCGCAAGCGCGCGACCATCGCAGCCGCCGCGTTCGTAAAGCACCGGCAGATGCGTCAGCCCAAGGCCGGTTTCGGCGGCAGCAGCGGCGATTTGCAGGCTCATCTCGGCCAGATTGTCATAGCGCGCACCATTCACGCCGTGATGCAGATAGTGAAACTCGGCCATCGCGCCATAGCCCGCCTCGGCCATCTCGACCATCACCATCGCCGCAATCGCCTGCACATCCTGCGGCGTCAAACGGTCTAAAAACCGATACATCAGGCTGCGCCAGGTCCAGAAACTGTCTTGGCCGGCACTGCGATATTCGGTCATCCCCGCCATCGCGCGCTGAAACGTGTGGCTGTGCAGATTGGCCACCGCAGGCAGCAAACACGCAAGCTGTTGGTCAGCGGCCACGCCCACCCGCACCTCGGCAATGCGGCCCGCGTGCAGCGTTACCGCCACATCTTGCGCCCAGCCTTCGGGCAAAAGCGCAGTTTTGGCGTAGATCACAGTCATGGTCAGCTCCCTTGACCTCGGCATTATGTGCAGACATAATATCTTCAAGCACAGACATAAGGCAAGTCAAATGGCGATTCTGCTGCAAAATGCGATCTTTGCGACCATGGTCGACGGCTACGGGCTGCACGAGGGGGCCGTGGTGCTGGAAGGCTGCAAGGTTGCTTGGATCGGCGCGCTGGCCGATCTGCCCGCGCGCTTTGCCAATGCGGGCCGGCATGATCTGGGCGGCAGGCTGGTGACGCCTGCGCTGATTGATTGCCACAGCCATATCGTCTTTGCAGGCGACCGCGCCGCCGAGTTCGAGCTGCGGCTGAACGGCGCAAGCTATGCCGAGGTGGCGCAGGCAGGCGGCGGGATTTTGTCGACCGTGCGGGCCACGCGCGCAGCCTCCGAGGCCGAGCTGCTGGCCGCAAGCCTTGCCCGCGCCGATCAGATCATCGCAGGCGGCGTCGCCACGCTCGAGATCAAATCCGGCTATGGGCTGACGCTGGCGGACGAGCTGAAACTGCTGCGCGTCGCGCGCGAGATTGGCCGCCAGCGCGCGATCAACCTGCGCGTCACCCATCTGGCCGCCCATGCCATCCCGCCCGAATATCAAAGCCGCGCCGATGCCTATATTGACGAGGTCGCCATCCCCTCGCTGCGCGCCGCCCATGCCGAAGGGCTGATCGACGCGGTGGATGCCTTTTGCGAAACCATCGCCTTTAGTCCGGCGCAGGTCGAGCGGCTTTTCCTTGTAGCACAAGAGCTTGGCCTGCCGGTCAAGCTGCATGCCGAACAACTCTCCGACTTGAAAGGCGCGGTGCTGGCCGCGCGCTTTGCTGCGCTTTCTGCCGATCATATCGAATATATGGCGGCCGACGGCGTGGCGGCGCTGGCCTCTGCGGGCAGCGTGGCGGTGATCTTGCCAGGCGCTTTTTACACCCTGCGCGAGACGCAAATTCCGCCGATTGCCGCCCTGCGCGCCGCGGGTGTGCCGATGGCCGTGGCCACCGATTACAACCCCGGCTCGGCGCCGTTGGCCTCTTTGACGCTGGCGATGAACATGGCCTGCACGCTGTTTCGCATGACCCCGCTCGAGGCGCTGCAAGGCACCACGCTGCACGCCGCCCGCGCGCTGGGGCTGGCCGATCGCGGCCAAATTGCGGTGGGTCAGCGCGCCGATCTGGCGATCTGGGCCGCGCGCCATCCGGCCGAACTTTCCTACCGCATCGGGGCCACGCCCCTTCACGCCCGCATTTTCGGAGGCCGCTTTGACGCCTGAAATCCTGATCCCCGCCGCCACCCCCTTGGCGCAATTGGAACGCATCTACCGTCAGGAATTGCCCGCAAGGCTGCATCCTGACGCGCAATCAGGCATCAAAGCCGCCGCCGCCTGCATTGCCAAAGCCGCCGCAGGCCAAACCGCCGTCTATGGCGTCAATACCGGATTTGGCAAGCTTGCGAGCCTAAAGATCGCACCGCAAGACACGGCAAAGCTTCAAGAAAACCTGATCTTGTCGCATTGCTGCGGCGTGGGCGAGCCGATGCCGCGCGCCGTGGCGCGGCTGATGATGGTGCTGAAACTGCTGTCGCTGGGGCGTGGGGCCTCGGGCGTGCGCCCCGAGATCACCGCGCTGATCGAGGCCATGCTTGCCGCAGGCGTCACCCCCGTCATCCCCGCGCAGGGCTCGGTTGGCGCCTCGGGCGATCTTGCCCCTCTGGCGCATATGGCCGCCGCGATGATCGGCCACGGAGAGGCGACGCTGGGCGATAAAACCCTGCCTGCCGCCGAAGCGCTTGCCGCCGTCAATCTGCGCCCCGTCAGCCTTGGCCCAAAAGAGGGGCTGGCGCTGATCAACGGCACGCAATTCTCGACCGCCTATGCGCTGGTGGGGCTGTTTGACGGCTGGCGTGCGGCGCAAAACGCGCTGGTGACCTCGGCGCTGTCAACCGATGCGATCATGGGCTCTACCGCGCCGCTGCATCCCGAAATTCACGCCCTGCGCGGCCAACCCGGCCAGATCGAGGCCGCCCAAACCATGCGCGCCCTGCTTGAAGGCAGCGAAATCCGCGAAAGCCACCGCGAGGGCGACAGCCGGGTGCAAGACCCCTATTGCATCCGCTGTCAGCCGCAGGTGACGGGGGCCGCGATGGATGTGCTGCGCCAAGCCGCGCGCACGCTGGAAATCGAGGCCAATGCCGCCACCGACAATCCACTGGTGCTGTCAGACGGGCAAATCGTTTCGGGCGGCAATTTTCACGCCGAACCTGTGGGCTTTGCCGCCGATATGATCGCGTTGGCGCTGTCGGAAATCGGCGCGATTGCGCAGCGGCGGGTGGCGCTGATGGTCGATCCGGTGCTGTCTTTTGATCTGCCGGCGTTTCTGACGCCAAGGCCCGGCCTGAATTCCGGCCTGATGATTGCCGAAGTCACCACGGCCGCCCTGATGTCGGAAAACAAGCACATCGCCATGCCTTGTGTGACCGACAGCACGCCCACCTCGGCCAACCAAGAAGACCATGTCTCGATGGCCGCCCATGGCGCGCGGCGGTTGTCGCAGATGGTGGCCAACCTGAATGTGATCTTGGGGGTCGAGGCGATCTGCGCCGCCCAAGGCATTGATTTTCGCGCCCCCCTGACCACATCGCCACCCTTGCGGCGCGCCCATGCCCGCCTGCGCCAAGAGGTGGCCACATTGGGCGATGACCGCTACCTTGCCCCCGATCTGGCCGCAGCCGCTGCCCTGATCCACTCTGGCGCTTTCGCCGCCGCCGCCGAAATCTCCCTTCCCACCCTGTGAGGCCTCCGATGAACACACGCCACAACCTGCGCGACGTCTTTCCCGCCACCGGACCCGAGATCACCGCCAAAAGCTGGATGACCGAAGCGCCGATGCGGATGCTGATGAACAACCTGCACCCCGATGTCGCCGAAAACCCGCATGAGCTGGTGGTCTACGGCGGCATCGGCCGCGCCGCCCGCACCTGGGAGGATTTCGACAAGATCGTCGCCACCCTGAAAACCCTCAACGACGACGAGACGCTTTTGGTGCAATCGGGCAAGCCTGTCGGGGTGTTTCGCACCCATAAAGACGCGCCGCGCGTGCTGATCGCCAATTCAAATCTGGTGCCCCATTGGGCAACTTGGGACCATTTCAACGAGCTCGATAAGAAAGGTCTGGCGATGTATGGCCAGATGACCGCGGGGTCTTGGATCTATATCGGCACCCAAGGCATCGTGCAGGGCACCTATGAGACCTTCGCCGAAGCAGGCCGCCAGCACTACGGCGGCGCGCTGACCGGGCGCTGGATCCTGACCGCAGGTCTGGGCGGCATGGGCGGCGCACAACCGCTTGCGGCGGTGATGGCGGGGGCGTGCTGCCTTGCGGTGGAATGCGACGAGACTCGCATCGATTTTCGCATTCGCACCAGATACTTGGACGCCAAAGCGCATACGCTGGATGAAGCCCTTGCGCTGATTGATCAATGGACAGCCGCAGGCGAGGCGAAATCGGTGGGCCTGATCGGCAATGCCGCCGATGTCTTCCCCGAACTTTACGCCCGCATGCAGGCAGGCGGGCCGCGCCCCGATATCGTCACCGACCAAACCTCGGCACATGACCCTTTGCACGGCTATCTGCCGCAGGGCTGGAGCTTGGGCGACTGGCGCGCCAAACAAGAAACCGATCCCAAAGCGGTGGAAAAAGCCGCCCGCACCTCGATGCGCCGCCATGTCGCCGCCATGGTCGATTTCTGGAACGCTGGCGTGCCAACCTTGGATTACGGCAACAACATCCGCCAAGTCGCCCAAGAAGAAGGCCTGACCAATGCCTTCGCCTTCCCAGGCTTTGTGCCCGCCTATATCCGCCCGCTGTTTTGCCGCGGCATCGGTCCCTTCCGCTGGGTGGCGCTCTCGGGCGATCCGGCCGATATCCATGCCACCGATGCTGCGATGAAAAAACTCTTCCCCGACAACACACACCTGCACCGCTGGCTTGATATGGCGGCCGAGCGCATCGCCTTCCAAGGCCTGCCCGCCCGCATCTGCTGGATCGGTCTGGGCGAGCGCCACAAAGCCGGGCTGATGTTCAACGAGATGGTGAAATCGGGTGAACTCAAAGCCCCCATCGTCATCGGCCGCGATCACCTCGATTCCGGCTCCGTGGCCTCGCCCAACCGCGAAACCGAGGCGATGAAAGACGGCTCGGATGCGGTCTCGGATTGGCCCTTGCTCAATGCGCTTTTGAACACCGCCTCCGGGGCCACTTGGGTCAGTCTGCACCACGGCGGCGGCGTCGGCATGGGGTTTTCACAACACTCCGGCATGGTGATCTGCGCCGATGGCAGCGAAGACGCCGCCCGCCGCATCAGCAATGTGCTCTGGAACGACCCCGCCACCGGCGTGATGCGCCACGCCGATGCGGGCTACCCCGAGGCCCTCGCCTGCGCGCGCGACCACAGCCTCAACCTCCCCGCCATCCTGAAAGACTAAACCCGCGCTTTCATCTTGGCCCAAATATCCTGGGGGTCCGGGGGCAAAGCCCCCGGGCTCTCCCCCATCACAGGAGCCCCCATGCATTACGCCCCCACCTCCGAGCCCTGCCCGCTGCCCTTCAACCCCTTCAAAGCCTGCACCGTGCCACGCCCGATCGGCTGGATCTCGACCCGCTCTCGCGCAGGCATCGACAATCTCGCCCCCTACAGCCAATGGCAAAACCTGACCTTTGATCCGCCAATGGTGATGTTTGCGGCCAACCAATATTCTGACGGGCGCCGCAAACATACCGTGATCAATGCCGAAGAAACCGGCTGGTTTGTCTGGAATATGTGTACCTATGATCTGCGCAACGCGATGAATATCACCGCCCAAGAATGGCCCGAAGGCGTCGATGAATTCGCCCAAGCGGGCCTGAGCAAAGCCGCCTGCATTGACGCCCTTGCCCCCCGCGTCGCCGAAAGCCCGGCGCATTTTGAATGCCGCTATCTCTCCACCCACCGCCTGCGCGGCAACTCGGGCCACGGCTGGGTCGATGTGGTCTACGGCGAGGTGGTGCGCATCCATGTCAAAGACGAGGTGCTGACCGCGCAAGGCAAGCTAGACTACGCCGCAATCAAGCCCTTGGCGCGGATGGGCTATTACGACTACGCCGCCGTTTCCGAGACCTTCGAGATGCGGATCCCGCAGGCCTCGGGCATGGCCGCTGACGGGCTAGAGGGCAAACCCTAGCCCAGCACCCGCGGGTTTGGCTTGGCCGCACCCTCCAGCCAGATCGGGTTCGACCAAGCCCGCTTGCCGGCGGCATCAATCACCGCAACCCGCAGCCAAGGCGAGTTGTTCAGCCGTGCAAGCGGCACCTCTGCCCGCGTCATCGACGCGCCATGCACCGCCTTCGCGCCAGTGCCATGCCCAAGGGCTATCACCGAAACCACGGCCGAGCATTCGACCACGATCTTGTCACCTTCAACCCGCACATCGCGCAGCTCTGGCCCTTGGGTTGAATAGAAATGCCCTGCCTTCAGCGCGGCCAGCAGCGCCTCGGGGCTATTCTCGCGCGCCTTCACCATCACCCAGCCGCCAAAATGGTCAGGCTCTGAGAAATGCGCGTCATCGGTGGCGATCATCGAAAGCCGCCGCCCCTCGGTCAGCAACAGATCGGCAATCGCAAAGCCATCGGGGCGATCACAGCCCGCAGCACAGCCGTGGTTATAGATTTCAACCGCATGGGCGGCGGTGATCGAGCGGGCATCCGCCAGCGTCAGCCCCGACCATTGCGGATGGGCAATCGCCACAAAGGCCCCTGCCGCCACCGCACGCGCTGCGATCTCTGGTCCGGTTTCTTGGCCCTGCACCGGCAGAAAGCTTGGCGCATTGGCAGGGGCAAAATCGGCGGGCAGACCGACCGCCAGAATATGCCACAGCTCGCCATTCGCCATCGCCCCCGAGTGCAGCTCTGCCCCCAAAATAGTGGTAAAGCCCTCACCGCGCATCGGCACGGTATCGACAATCGGATAGCCCCAAAGCCCAACGAAATGATCGGTCAGCGCGATAAAGTCATAGCCCTCGGCCTGATAGCGGCGGCAGACCTCTTCGGGCGACAACACCCCATCCGAGCGCGTCGAATGCGTGTGCAGATTGCCACGCCAAAATTTGCCCTCGGCGGTAAAAGCGGGATCGCGGTCACTCATGTCTTGCCCTTTGCTATTTTTCCGCAGCCTAACCGATGCATTGCCACAGTAAAGTGACAGTCCGCGCGGTTTTCCGCCCTATGGGCTTGAAACATATTCACAGACTGCTATTTATAGACAAAACGCGGAGATTGACATGGCTTTGGGCGAACACGGGCTTGAACAGCTGGGCTGCGCGGCACTTTCCGCAGAGGATATGGGCCAGCGCGCCAGTGAGGCTGCGGCTTTTCTGAAGGCGCTGTCGCATGAAGGGCGCTTGATGATTCTGTGTCATCTGTCCAGCGGCGAGAAATCGGTGACCGAATTGGAAGAGCTGCTGGGCGCGCGGCAAGCCGCCGTCAGCCAACAGCTGGCGCGGCTGCGCAGCGATGGCATGGTCTCGGCGCGCCGCGACGGCAAGACCATCCACTATTCCATCCGCGACCCCAAGGCCGCCTCGATCATGGCCTTGGTCTACGAGATGTTCTGCGGCCCCGACGCCAAACCCAGCCTTTCGGCGCAGTTTATCCCGGTTTAACCGCGACCGATAAACGGCATATCCCGCGCCATCAGGGTGATAAAGGGCACGTTCACCTCAAGCGGCAGCTGCGCCATATTCAGCACGGCAGCCGCAACATGCGCCACATCCATCACCGGCTCGACCCGCATCTGGCCATCGGCCTGCAAGGTGCCCTTGGTAAAACCCGACGCCATTTCGGTCAGCGCATTGCCAATATCAATCTGACCACAAGCAATGTTGAACGCCCGCCCGTCCAGCCCCAAAGTCCGCGTCAGCCCCGTCACCGCATGTTTTGACATCGTATAGGGCACCGACCCCGGACGCGGCGCATGCGCCGAAATCGAGCCATTGTTGATGATGCGCCCACCCTGCGGGTCTTGGCGCCGCATCAGCCCAAAGGCCGCCCGCGCGCATAAAAACATGCCGGTGATATTGGTGTTGCAAACCGCCAGCCAATCCTCGACCGCGATCTCGTCAATCGGGGCCGATTTTGCGGCAATGCCTGCATTGTTGAACAAGACATCCAAGCGGGCAAGCTGGGCAAAGGCCGCCTCGACCTGCGCAGGATCGGCGACATCGGCGACCAAAATCCGCGCTTCGGCATCGCCCGCCGTCTCCCGCAAGGCAGCCTCGCGCCGCCCCATAAGCGCCACATCCCAGCCCGCCGCCAAAAACGCGCGCGCCGTCGCGCGCCCAATCCCCGAGCCCGCCCCCGTGATCAAAATGCTTTGTGCCATGCCCTGCCCCCCTTATTGCGGTCTGGGGCAAAGCTGGCGCAAATCGGCAGGGAAAGAAAGCCCCAGAACGCTCAAAAGCCGCAGATGGTATCAGGGGAATGGTGCACCCAGCACGATTCGAACGTGCGACCTTTGCCTTCGGAGGGCAACGCTCTATCCAGCTGAGCTATGGGTGCGTAAAGGTTCTATAGCCGCAGACGCTTACGCCTGCAACGCGAAATCATGCAAAAAGATCATGGCACAGCTCTAAGGCTGAAACCAGCGCGTCAACTTCCGCCTTGGTGTTGTAAAGCCCGAAAGACGCGCGGCAGCTGGCGCCTATGCCCATATGCTCCATCAAGGGCATCGCACAATGGGTGCCTGCGCGCACCGCAATGCCGCGTTTGTCCAGCACGGTCGAGATGTCATGCGCATGCGCCTGCCCCTGCAAGGTAAAGGAGAAAATCGCGCCCTTGCTTTCGGAATTTCCCTGCATATTCAACCAGTTCAGACCCGAAAGCTGCGCTCTGGCATAATCGCGCAGCCCGCGTTCATGGGCTGCCACATTCTGCATGCCAAGCGCCATCAGATACTCGAGCGCCACGCCCAGCCCGATTTGTTGCACAATGCCAGGGGTGCCCGCTTCGAACTTCATCGGCGGGTCATTATAGACCACCGCGTCGCGGCTGACCTCGCGGATCATATCGCCGCCGCCAAGGAAGGGCCGCATTTCGGCCTGCCGATCGGCGCGAATATAGATCACGCCAGAGCCGCTTGGCCCGTAAAGCTTGTGCCCGGTGACCGCGTAGAAATCGCAGCCAATCGCCTGCACATCCACCGGCCCATGCACCGCCGCCTGCGAGCCATCGACCAGCACCGCAACCCCGCGCGCGCGCGCACCTGCGCAGATCGCCGCCACATCCACAACCGTGCCCAGCACGTTTGACATCTGGGTGATCGCCACCAGCTTGGTGCGCGGCGTGATCGCATCTAGCACCGCCTGCGGGTCCAGATCGCCGTTGGCGTCAACCTCGACCCATTTCAGCACGACGCCAAGCCGTTCCCGCAGAAAATGCCACGGCACGATATTGGCGTGATGCTCCATAATCGACAAAACAATCTCGTCGCCGGCCTGAAAACGCGGCGCGGCCCAAGCGTAGGAGACCAGATTGATGCCCTCGGTCGCGCCGGTGGTAAAGACGATCTCATGTTCCGAGCCAGCGTTCAAAAACCGCGCCGCGATGCCGCGTACGGCCTCGTATTTATCGGTCGCAAGGTTCGACAGGTAATGCAAGCCGCGATGCACATTGGCATATTCCATCGCATAGGCTTGGGTGACTGCGTCAATCACCACCTGCGGCTTTTGCGCCGAGGCACCATTATCGAGGTAAACCAAAGGCTTGCCGTTGACCTTGCGCGACAAAATTGGAAAATCGGCCCGAATTTTTTCGACATCATACATGGCTAGGCTGCTCCTACTGGCAGTCCGATGCCCAGTGCGGCCATCAGAAAAGAAACCACCAAGAAGGTCAAAAGGATCATCCCCAAGACCTTGCCGGCAGAGGTAAAGCCGTGCAACTCAGCGATAAAATGCGCCAGAACCCGCAAAAACACCACGAAAGACGCAATCCCCAGCAGCACCGCCAAAACCGGAGACACCAACAACAAAACCAATTGCATCACTTGGATCAGGATCAAGATCCCCTCAAGCCAAGCCAGCAAGACCAAGGCATCTGACAACTGCCCCCTGCCGCCCATCGCACGGCCAAGCCCCTGAATGAACATCAGCGACATCATCAACAGCAGCGCTTGCATCAGCGCCAGCGACATCGGGCTGGCAAACAGCGTGGCATAGCCAGGATCTGCCTCCATCGGCGCGATGAGGCCCGACAGCACCGACAGAACTGTCGACAGCACCACCGCCAAAGCAATCGCCATCCAGCCAAAGCTGGCGGGAAATTGCTGGTCGATCAGGCTGCGGGCAACCGCGCGCGGTGCGCGTAGGGTCTGCCGCGCTGCCT
This sequence comes from Cypionkella sp., assembly GCF_036782355.1. Classification (NCBI taxonomy): domain Bacteria; kingdom Pseudomonadati; phylum Pseudomonadota; class Alphaproteobacteria; order Rhodobacterales; family Paracoccaceae; genus Cypionkella; species Cypionkella sp. The sequence continues at coordinate 7,354 of NZ_DAIPZF010000023.1, read as the reverse complement.
GTAAGATTGTCATCAGATCAATCTGCATTGTCACGCTCCGCCACCCTTACCATCGAGATCCAAATCCACAAAAACCCCAAACCGACAAGCCCCTGCACCAATGACAGCTGCGGCCCTGTGCCGATCATCCCCGCCACCAGCCCCTGCAACAGCATCGCAGGGCTGACACAAACCAACGCCGCAAACAGCGCCAGCCGTGCGCTGTAATGGCTGCCATGCCCACCAAAAAGCTTGGCAATCCAGTGACTAAGCGCTGCGACCCCATACCAGACCGGCACCGAGGCCAGCAGCGCAAGCCCCGCCGCCACCAGCCGCTGCACCATCGGCACCTCGGGCTGCAGCAGGCTTTGCCGCGACAGCTGCGGCCAAAGCGAGACAAACACCAGCACCAAAAACGTCACCAAAAGGCTAAAGGCAAAGGGCTCGGATCTGCCGCGCGCAAGATGGCGCTGCATCACCTTTTGCGGCTGCCGCCATCCCTGCACCATGTCGGTTGTGATCGACATTTACTGCTCGTGCCAATCCAGCCAGACTTGCAGCCGCGCCGAGATCGCTTCGGCAATCGCCTCATCCTCGATCTCGCCAATCGCCTCGGCCAGAAAGGCCAAAACCAGCAAGGATTGCGCTGCCCGCAGCGGCACCCCGCGCGAGCGCAGGTAGAACAAAGCCGTCTCGTCGATCGCCCCCGAGGTTGACCCGTGGCTACATTTCACATCATCGGCATAGATTTCCAGCTCGGGCTTGGCCAGAAACTGGCTGTCGCCGTCCAGCAGCAGCGCTTGGCTGATCTGATAGCCGTCGGTCTTTTGCGCGCCCTGTTTCACCAAGATCTTGCCCTGAAACACGCCAACAGCGCCGTTTTTCAGCACCTTTTTGAACACCTGACGGCTTTCACAGCGCTCGGCGGCATGGGTGATGAAGACCGTGTCGTCTTGATGCACGCCGCCCTCGCCCAAAGCCGCACCAGCGACATGGGCGCTGGAGTCATTGCCCAAAAGCTCCATCACCGCCTCGTTGCGGGTCAGTTTGCCGTCTGCGGTCATGGTAAAGGATTTAAACGCCGCTTCTTGGCCGATGCGGGCGAAGATATGGGTCAGGGTGCTGTCATTCTCGACGCGGCCTTGCGCGCGGATGTGGTGAAAACGCGCGCCATCGGCGATGTCGACTTCCGTCACCAGATTGACGCGCGCGCCAGCGGTGCCTTGCTCGAGCAAGGTCAGCTCGGAACCCGCCTCCATCTTCACGCAGTGATGCAGGATCGCATCGCAACCTGCTGATGTGGCGCGGTAAATCAGACTTACAGGCTTTGAAGGCTTGCCCGTCACATGGATCAAAACACCCTCGCCTGCAAAGGCCGTGTTCAGCGTAGCCAAGGGGCGCTGCACCGGGGATTGCCCGCGCGCCTCAAGCTGACCAAACAGGTCGGCGGCCCAATGGATGTCGGCTTTGGCTTGCGACAAGACCGCAAGGCTGACGCCCTCAAGCGCCAAGGGGTCCGATTGTGCCGCGTCAAACTTGCCGTCAACAAAGACCAGTTTCAAACAGTCTAAATCGGTAAACAGCGCCGGTTCTTCGGTTGTGGCGGTGGCCACAGCAGGCTGCGGCGCCACCAAGGTTGCGGGATTGGTATAGCGCCAATATTCATCGCGCTTGGCAGGCAGGCCCATCGCCGTCAGCCGCGCCAAGGCTTCGGTGCGCAGAGCGCCCTGCCAACCTGCGGCGTCAAAGCTTAATCCTGCAATCCGCGCCGCAAGCGCGTCTTGTTTTGCTTGTGCGACAGCCATCACTCGGCCTCCGCCAACAGATCTGCATAGCCGTTGTTTTCAACTTCCAAGGCAAGCTCTGGCCCGCCGGTCTTGATGATCCGGCCCGCCGCCATGATATGCACGACATCGGGTTTGATATGGTCCAGCAAGCGCTGATAGTGGGTGATCACCAGAAACGACCGCCCCGCCCCGCGCAGCGCGTTCACACCTTCAGACACCAGCTTCATCGCATCAACATCAAGGCCCGAGTCGGTCTCGTCCAGAATGCACATCTTGGGTTCCAGCATCGCCATCTGAAGGATTTCGTTGCGCTTTTTCTCGCCGCCCGAAAAGCCTACGTTGACCGGACGCTTCAACATATCGGCGTCGATTTGCAAGGTTTTCGCCTTTTCGCGCACCACTTTCAGAAACTCGCCGGCGGTCAGTTCCGGCTCGCCACGGGTTTTGCGCTGCGCGTTCACCGCGGTGCGCAAAAACGTCATATTGCCGACACCGGGGATTTCGACCGGATATTGGAAGGCCAGAAACAAGCCCGCCGCTGCGCGCGCTTCGGGCTCCATCTCTAGCAATTCTTGGCCCTCAAGCAGCGCCGAGCCTTGGGTGACCTGATAGCCATCGCGCCCTGACAGCACATAAGACAGCGTCGATTTCCCCGACCCGTTCGGCCCCATGATCGCATGCACTTCGCCCGCGCCAATTTTCAGATCGACACCGCGCAGGATGACCTTGTCTTCTTCTTCAAGTTTCACATGCAGGTTCTTGATTTCCAGCATTTTTTTATCCTTTAGGCTAACTCAGCGGGTGAGCAGAAATGTTTGCATGATCCACAGCAGCCGGTCCGCCGGAACCGCCATGGGGGTGAGTTCAAAAAGCGCCATACGACCGATGATCTCGACCGGTTTCATCAGGCTTTCAACCCGATGATATTCGCGGCGGTCGACGTAATCGTCCCAAAGCACCAAGGTCGGCTTGCTGATGCGAAACAGCGTCGCAAGAAAACAGCCCGCCCGAAAGCGGCCATCAATCAGCACCACATCGGGGTGGTGAAACTCGGGCAGATCCCAGACGCCCAAAGCATAGGCCGGCCAATCGCGAAACGTCGCCTCGCCTTTCGGAAAGGCCCAAGCTTTGGTTGGCCCGATGTCGGCGTAATGCATGGTCAAATCCGCCAAAGGCGGCGTCTGGGCAAAGTAGCCCTGCATCATTGCAAGCCAAGCGGCATCGCCCTCGACCGAAGTCACCCGCTTGCCCGCCATCTCAGCCGCAACAACCGTGGACCCGCCGGAGCCATACTCCAAGATCACATCCGCCCCCGCATAACTCAGCGTCAAGAGCTTGGCCTCTGCCTCTGGCATGGTAAGTTTGGGGCGAAGGATTTCAGGCGTCATCCTGCCACCTTTGCAGCAGTCATCTGTGCCTGTGCAGAAAAAACTGCACACCGCAAAGCAGAAAAGAGACGCAGCAGATCACGCAAGTTACGAGCCCTCTGGCTGCGGCACCAAGAGAAAATTCTTATTCTCCCGATAGCGTTTATAGGTATCGCGGATCAGATACCGGCTTTCGGCCGCCCAAGCCTGAAACGCCTCGATATTCTCGACATCAACCTCGACGAACATAATCGGCCGCTCGCGCGCGATGGTCTCGCGCAGCCCCGCCAACACCCGCATTTCCATGCCTTCGACGTCAAGCTTAATGAAATCAATCTTCTGGCCCGCCAAAGCCTCGTCGCCGCGGATCACTTCCAGATCGCCGCTGCCCTCGACCATGCGGCCACCGCCCAGATTGCGGTCGGGCACATCCATGCCCAAGCCCTTGGCAGAGCTGTCCGACAGGCCCAAGCCAAGATGCTGATCGTCGCATTGATCTATCACGCCGTTCAGCGTCAGATTAGAGCGCAACACGGCAATCGCAACTGGATTTGGCTCGAACAGAATAACCTTGGCCACATTCAGAAACTTCAGCGCAAACAGCGCGTGATTGCCAATATTCGAGCCGATGTCACAAAATACCATGCCCGGACGGCAATTTTTGCGGATGATCTCAAGCTCTTCTTCTTCGTAGAATGCGCCTTTGACATGCTTTTTCTGGATCACATCCTTGGGATTGGTGATGGTGAAAAAAACCGGCTTGCCCCAAATTTTGGCGCAAACAATTTCCGCCATCGGCGTGCGATAGACTGCTGATTTTTCCTGCTCTGACTTCACCCCACACTCCCTTCAAGTGAGATAGCCACAAGGCTTTGCGCCTCCATGGCAAATTCCATTGGCAGGGCTTGCAGAACTTCTTTACAAAAACCGTTCACCACCAACGCAACTGCTTCTTCTTCGTCCATCCCGCGCGAGCGGCAATAGAACAACTGATCGTCATCAACCTTAGAGGTCGTCGCCTCGTGCTCGACGCGGCTCGAATTGTTTTTCACCTCGATATAGGGCACGGTATGGGCGCCGCATTTATCGCCGATCAGCAGGCTGTCGCATTGGGTGTAATTGCGGCTGTCGGTGGCCTTTGGATGCATCGACACCAGCCCGCGATAGGTGTTCTGCGCCCGCCCTGCCGAAATGCCCTTGGACACGATGCGGCTTTTGGTGCGCTTGCCAAGATGGATCATCTTGGTGCCAGTGTCGGCTTGCTGGGCGTTGTTGGCGATGGCGATGGAGTAGAACTCGCCTTGGCTGTCATCGCCGCGCAGAATGCACGACGGGTATTTCCAAGTGATCGCCGAGCCGGTTTCAACCTGCGTCCACATCACTTTGGCGCGGTCACCACGGCAATCGGCGCGCTTGGTGACAAAGTTATAGATGCCGCCGACGCCGTTTTCATCGCCCGGATACCAGTTTTGCACCGTCGAATACTTCACTTCGGCGTCTTTCAGGATCACAAGTTCCACCACCGCCGCGTGAAGCTGGTTGGTGTCGCGCTTGGGTGCTGTGCAGCCTTCCAGATAGCTGACATAGGCGCCCTCGTCGGCGATGATCAGCGTGCGTTCAAACTGGCCGGTGTTTTCGGCATTGATGCGGAAATAGGTCGAAAGCTCCATCGGGCAGCGGGTGCCTTTGGGGATATAGACAAAGGAACCGTCTGAAAACACAGCCGAATTCAGCGTGGCAAAAAAGTTATCCGACTGCGGCACAACCGAGCCAAGGTATTGCTTGACCAGTTCAGGATGCTCTTTGATCGCTTCTGAAATCGAGCAAAAGATCACCCCGGCCTTGGCAAGTTCCGCCTTAAAGGTGGTGCCAAGCGAGACGCTGTCAAACACCGCATCGACGGCGACCTTGCGCTCGCCCATGGTCTCGGCGCCCTCGACACCTGCCAAGATCATCTGCTCTTGCAGCGGAATCCCCAGCTTGGCGTAGGTGGCCAGCAGTTTCGGGTCAACCTCGTCCAAGGATTTCGGCTTGGTCGCCATGCTTTTCGGCGTCGCGTAGTAATACTGATCTTGGTAGTCGATGGTGGGATAGTTCAGCATCGCCCAATCGGGTTCTTCCATCTGCAACCAGCGCGCATAGGCCGCCAAACGCCAATCCAGCATCCATTGTGGCTCGCCGTTCTTTTCCGAGATCAGCCGCACGATGTCTTCGGACACGCCCTTGGGCGCGTAATCCATTTCAATCTCGGTGGACCAGCCATGCTTATAGGTGCCCGACATGGCGTTCACGGTTTCAATCGTCTCGCGATCAACCCCGTCGCGCACTTCCAGTTCAACGTCCGTCATGGCATTCATCCTGTCTTATCATGGCGTTGCCGCCTTTTTTTCACGCGATGCGCGAAAGGATACGTTTGTAGTCGCGGCTCCAGCTTTGCACAAAGCGCAGCACCGCCTCTTCTGTCACATCTGGCCCCAACGAGATGCGTATCGCCTGTCCGGCAAGCGCCTCGTCAAAACCCATCGCGCGCAGCACGCGGCTGGCGCGCACCTTGCCGCTAGAGCAGGCAGAGCCTGCCGAAACCGCAAAGCCCGCAAGGTCCATCGCCATCACCTGCGTCTCGCCTTTCCAGCCGGGCGCGATCAGGGTCAGGGTGTTGGGCAAACGCGCAACGCTATTCCCGACAGAAATAGTATTAAATCCCTCGGCAGACAATGCTGAATCTAGAATATTTCTAATTTCGGCAACGCGATCCCAGACTCCATTGGCCAAATCACGCGCCGCAGCCTCGGCTGCTGCGGCAAATCCGGCGATGCCGATCAGGTTTTCGGTGCCCGCACGCCGCCCCATTTCCTGACCGCCGCCGCGCAATTGCGCACTGACATCAAGCCCGCGCCGCAGCACCAGCGCGCCAATCCCCTTTGGCCCGCCGATTTTATGCGCCGAAACCAAGCCCATCTGACAGCCCAACCAATTAAAGGCGATCGGTAGCTTGCCAAAACCCTGTGTCAGGTCTGACACCGCAAGCCCCTCTGGCAGATCCTGCAAGATGCCGGTTTCTGAATTGGCAATTTGCAGCGCAGATTGCGCGGGGTCTGACACCGTCACACGGCCCTGTGCATCCACGGGCAGGCTTGGCGCGCACCAAGCGGCCACCGCGTCATGTTCGACATCGCCGCAAACCAGCCCACGCCCGGCACAGGCCAAGGCTGCGGCTTCGGTGGCGCTTGAGGTAAAGACAATATCCGCGCCATCCGCACCCAAGGCCGAGGCGATCTGGCCGCGCGCGCGCTCCATCATCGCTTTGGCCGCGCGGCCTTCGCGGTGCACCGACGAAGGGTTGCCCTGCAGATCCATCGCCGCAATCATCGCAGCCCGCGCTTCAGGGCGCAGCGGCGTGGTGGCGTTCCAATCCAGATAGCTGCGGCTCATTCATCCACCACCCGAAACAGCGCTGGCACCGCAGGGCAAGGCGTCACCACATTTTCGATCACATCCGACAGCCGCATCTGGTGCAAAAACACATAGACATGCGCCGAAAGCCCTTCCCACAGCCGGTTGGTCAGGCTTTGCGCCCGCGTGCCCGAAACCCCGCCCGAAGCCCCTGCCCCCGAATGCATCGCATCGACATTTTCTTCGACCGCTTCCATCACCTCGGAAATCCGGATCGCATCGGGGCTTTTGGCCAGACGATAGCCGCCACCCGGCCCGCGCACCGCCTCAACCAAACCAGCGCGGCGCAATTTGACAAACAACTGTTCCAGATAGGGCAAAGACAGATCCTGACGCTTGGCGATTTCGGCCAAAGACATCAGCTCGTCGCCGCCCGATCCCTCGGCCAGCGCCAGATCGGCCAGCGCTACCATGGCATAACGCCCCTTTGTCGACAGTTTCATCCACTCACCCGTGCAAATTGTTGACTTTCCATTGACGATTGGAGCGCGTCCGCTTAACTCAACTCCAGTCCATGGGCGGCAGCAGCCGCTTTAGAATGGTTCTAGGATATCCGAGCGAATTTGTCAACAAATCGCTCAGCAACATGCACCGGAGTGTACATGCCCGAAGTTATTTTCGCCGGCCCAGAAGGCCGTATCGAAGGCCGCTACCACCCGCAAAAAGAGCGGGATGCGCCGATTGCGATCGTGCTGCATCCGCACCCTGCCTATGGCGGCACGATGAACAACAAGGTTGTCTACAACCTGCATTACGCCTTTTATAACA
>NZ_DAIPZF010000022.1:0-56183 GCF_036782355.1 Cypionkella sp. | reverse complement strand
ATAACGGACATCTTGCCTCCGGACGGTCAGATCACTCTGCGTCCGAAGGGTTAATCTTTGCTTAAGATCAGGCGGCGTCTTTAGCCGCGGCGCGCGCGCATGGCGGTGGCAAAGCGGTCAAACAGATAATAGCTGTCTTGCGGGCCGGGCGAGGCTTCGGGGTGGTATTGTACCGAAAACACCGGCTTGCCCTCGACCGCGATGCCGCAGTTCGATCCATCAAACAACGAGACATGGGTTTCCAAAACACCCTTCGGCAGGGTCTGGCTGTCAACGGTAAAGCCATGGTTCATCGAGGTAATTTCAACCTTACCCGTGGTGAGGTCTTTCACCGGATGGTTGGCGCCATGATGGCCGTGGTTCATTTTCACCGTGGTCGCCCCCAGTGCCAAGGCAAGCATCTGGTGGCCCAGACAAATGCCAAACACTGGCAGATCCTTGGCCAGAACGCCCTGAATCATCGGCACCGCATAGGCCCCCGTCGCCGCCGGATCGCCCGGACCGTTCGACAGGAACACCCCCTCTGGGTTCAGGGCCAGCACATCTTCGGCGGTTGCGGTTGCGGGCAAGACGGTGACATCGCAGCCGGCCGAAGCAAGGCAGCGCAGGATATTGCGCTTGGCACCGTAATCAATCGCCACCACGCGCAGGCCGTCGCCCTGACGTTTGGTATAGCCCTCGGGCCAAGCCCAAAGCTGTTCGTCCCAGCGGTAGGATTGTGTGCAAGACACATCCTTGGCAAGGTCGAGCCCAACCAGACCTGCCCAAGCGCGGGCCTTGGCAACCAAAGCGCCGACATCAAACTTGCCGTCAGGATCATGCGCCAAGGCGACATGTGGCGCGCCTTGTTGGCGGATGGCACGGGTCAGGCGGCGGGTGTCGATGCCGCCCACGCCAATGCGGCCCTTCGAGGCCAGCCAGACCTGCAAATCCGAAGTCGAACGCCAGTTTGACGGCTCGGTCGGATCCCATTTCACCACCATGCCGGCGGCGACAGGGGTTGCGGTCTCGTCGTCTTCAAGATTGACGCCGGTGTTGCCGATATGGGGGAAGGTGAAGGTCACGACTTGGCCGGCATAGGACGGGTCTGTCATGATCTCTTGATAGCCGGTCATGGCGGTGTTGAAGACCAGCTCTGCCACTGTCTCTCCAACAGCGCCGAAGCCTTTGCCGTAGAACACCGAACCGTCAGAGAGGGCGATGCAAGCGGTCGGATGGTCTTTGGTGGAGGTGGGCATTGTGGCGACTCCCATTGGCAAAATCTGCCGGACACTAGTTGCGCGGGCGGCAAGGGTCAAGGGTTTGCGGCAAATGGATTTTACAACAAAATCAATGCGTTGATATTTGGCGGCTTGGTTGCGCGAAATCTGGTGCGGGTGTAGGATCGCGGCAATGATTTAAGGAGTGCGAAAGATGGAGTTGCGCGAGCGGCTAGGGGCGGCGGTGAAGGATGCGATGCGGGCCAAACAGGCCGAGCGGCTTTCGACGCTGCGGATGATGACGTCTGCGATCAAGGATCGTGAAATTGCCGCACGCGGCGAAGCGGGAGAGATTGGCGAGGCCGATCTGCTGGCGCTGTTTGGCAAGATGGTCAAGCAACGCCAAGAAAGCGCCAAGGCCTATGCCGTAGGCGGGCGGCCAGAGTTGGAAGCCAAAGAGCTGACCGAGATCGAGGTGATCTCGGAGTTTTTGCCGCAGCAGTTGGAGGCGGAGGCGGTGAGCCAAGCAATCGCCTCTGCGATTGCCGAGGTTTCTGCCAGCAGTATCAAGGACATGGGCAAGGTCATGGGCGTGCTGAAGGCGAAATACACCGGGCAGATGGATTTTGGCGCGGTGGGTGCTTTGATCAAGGCGCAGCTGGGCTGAGGCTTTGGCGATTTAGGTTTTGCAAAAAGGCATGGCATTTGGCCGTGCCTTTTTTTTGGCCTTGCGCGCGGGGCTGCGGGGGAATGGGGGTTTCACACCCCCAAAGCCCTGCGGGCTTTCCCCCCGTGGGATATTTTTAGACAGATGAAGACGGTTTAGCGGTGGCGTTGCAGGGCGTCTTGCAGTTCGCCGCGCAATTGCAGGCGTTCGGCGGGCGAGAGGAAGGCACCGAGTTCAACCTCGCGCGGGCCGCCTTGCAGGGTCAGGTAGTTTGGCACCGGACCAGAGCTTGCATGCAGGATGATGCGGACCCAATGCGGATTGGCGGCCCAGGTTTGCACGCCTTTGCGGCCATGATGGGTCAGGGTGAGTTCGGTTTCAGACAGGGTAAGGTCTTCGAGGATTTCGCCGTCGCGAAAGCTGCGGTTGAGCGCCCACCAGATGCCGGCGATGGCGGCCAGCAGAAAGGGCAGCAGGCCCCAAAGCGCCATGGTGCCGATCAGGGCTGCCAGCGGCAGGGCGATCAGGCTGATGGTGATTGACAAAAACCACACCATGCCGCGGCGGGGCAGGCTGCGATAGGGCCAGAGATGCAGGTGAGTTTCACCGTTTTGAGGGGGGAGCCATTCGTAGGGCATGGGGCTTTGCTTTGATCTGCGGGGTTGCGTCCAAGGTAGCGCGGGGCGGGTTAAAAAAAAGCCCCGCATCGCTGCGGGGCCTTTGATTGTTTTGCCGCTGGCCTTAGTGGCCGTGGGCGTGGTCCCAATCTTCGCGCTTTGGCAGCTGCTCGAAGGTATGTTCGGGCGGCGGGCAAGGCAGGGTCCATTCCAGCGTGTCGGCGTATTCGTTCCAGTAGTTGTTCTGGGTGATCTTTTTGCCCCAGAGCAAGGAATAGAACACGATGCCGATGAAGAACAGGAAGGAGGCGAAGGACAAGAAAGCGCCCAACGACGACACATGGTTCCAATAGGCGTATGCCTCTGGATAGTCGATGTAGCGGCGCGGCATGCCTTGGCGACCCAGGAAGTGTTGTGGGAAGAAGGTCAGGTTGGCGCCGATGAACATCGCCCAGAAGTGCAGCTTGCCTGCCCATTCAGGATACTCGCGGCCCGACATTTTGCCAAACCAGAAGTAGATGCCGGCAAAGATACCGAACACGGCGCCCAAGCTCATCACATAGTGGAAGTGCGCGATGACATAATAGGTGTCGTGATAGGCGCGGTCCACGGGGGCTTGGCTGAGAACGATGCCGGTGACGCCGCCCACGGTGAAGAGGAACAAGAAGCCAAAGGCCCAGAGCATTGGGGTTTTGAACTCGATCGAGCCGCCCCACATGGTGGCGATCCAGGAGAAGATCTTAATGCCGGTTGGCACTGCGATCACCATGGTCGCCAGCATGAAGTAGGACTGCTGGGTGACCGACATGCCGACGGTATACATGTGGTGCGCCCAGACGACAAAGCCCAGAACACCGATGGCAACCATTGCGTAGACCATTGGCAGATAGCCAAAGATCGGCTTTTTCGAGAAGGTCGAGATCACCTGAGAGATGATGCCGAACGCCGGGATCACGATGATGTAAACTTCGGGGTGACCAAAGAACCACAGGATGTGCTGATAGAGGATCGGATCGCCGCCACCAGCGGGGTCGAAGAAGGTGGTGCCGAAGTTCCGGTCGGTCAGCAGCATGGTGATCGCGCCTGCCAGAACCGGCAAGGACAGCAGGATCAGCCAGGCGGTCACGAAGATCGACCAGCCGAAAAGCGGCACTTTGTGCAGGGTCATCCCCGGCGCGCGCATGTTCAAGAAGGTTGTGATCATGTTGATCGCGCCCAGGATCGACGAGGCACCCGACAGGTGGACTGCAAAGATCGCAAGGTCCATCGAATAGCCGCCTTCACGCACCGAAAGCGGTGGGTAAAGCACCCAGCCGACGCCCGAACCCAGCTGATCATCGCCACCTGGCGACAACAGCGAGGCCACGGCAAGCGAGGTGCCCGCAACATACATCCAATAGGACAGGTTGTTCATCCGCGGGAAGGCCATGTCTGGCGCACCGATTTGCAGCGGCATGAAGTAGTTGCCAAAGCCGCCAAACAGCGCCGGAATAACCACAAAGAACATCATCAAGATGCCGTGCGCGGTAACAGTGGTGTTCCAGAAGTGGCCGTTCGGGGTGCATTCGCGTGTGGCGTCTGCGACAAAGCGCATCCCCTCCATGCACATGTATTGCACGCCGGGTTCCATCAGCTCCATCCGCATATACACGGTGAAGACCACCGAGATAAAGCCGACTAGCGCCGAGGTGAACAGGTACAGAATCCCGATATCTTTATGGTTCGTCGACATGAACCAGCGGGTGAAGAACCCGCGTGTGTCATGATCGTGGCCATGGATGGCTGCGTCGGCCATTGGCATCTCCCGTTATCATTGCATCTTCTCCGCGCATGGCGACGCCATAACGGATTACAAGACCTGTTTAGTTTGCAGGCGGGGCTAGGGCAATGTCTGACTTTGATCCAGATCAATTTTTCCCGCAGATTTTGCGCGATTTTTACACGGTTTCGGCCGCTTGGCCCTGCCTGAGACGCAATGTCGCAGAGCGGGATATGCGGCGTTTTGTCGCCCAAGCAATAGAAAACCGGCCGCGCGTTTTCACGCGGGCCGGTGTCATTTGCGGCTGTACGCTTCTTATTGCGCGGGTTTGACCGAGGCCAGATAGGCCGCCATGTCTTCGCCGCCCGAGGTCAGCTTGAACGCCATCTTGGATTTCGCCTTGGCGTCGCCGGTTTTCTCTTTCAGCCAAGCGGTCGGGTCTGCGACGTAAACCGCAAGGCTCGCTTCATCCCACACCGAGCCATCCGCGCCCGCGGCTTTGATCGAATCGCCGTAGTTAAAGCCTTCAAGGCTGCCGATCTGACGGCCAATCACGCCGTAAAGATTCGGGCCGACTTTGCCGCCTTTGACGATCGCTGTGCCATCATCGGCCACGATCGAATGACAGGCTTTGCATTTCTTGAAATCAGATTCGCCCTTGGCGGCATCACCTGCAAAAGCAGGGGCAGCAAGCAGGGCAAAAGCAAGCGCGGGAATCAGGCTGTGTTTGGTCATGGTGTCCTCATCAAACATATGGCGGGGCTTTGGTCTGATCGGCAAACCAATACGCCCTTGGCAGGCGGTCAGTTTGCCGTGTTGGGCTGGAAAATGCAAATGTCGGATGGTCGCAGGCAGCGCCTAGGGAAAAAACCGGGGAAATGTCGTCATCAGCGCCGCGTCCAGATCGGCAAGGGTGACAGGCAGGCCCAGATCAACAAGCGAGGTGACGCCATGTTCGCGGATGCCGCAGGGCACAATGCCCGAGAAATGCGACAAATCCGGTTCGACATTGATCGAAATGCCGTGAAAGCTGACCCATTTGCGCAGCTTGACCCCGATTGCGGCGATTTTGTCTTCGCGCAGGCTGCCATCTGGATTGGGGGCAAGATCGTGGCGCACCACCCAGACGCCAACACGGCCGCTGCGACGCTCGCCGCGCACATTGAACTCGGCCAAAGTGGCGATAACCCAGTTTTCCAAGGCACAGACAAATTGGCGCACATCGCGGCCACGGGTGTTTAGGTCCAACATCGTATAGGCCACCCGCTGGCCGGGGCCATGGTAGGTATATTGGCCGCCGCGCCCGGCCACAAAGACCGGAAAGCGGTCGGGGTCGGTCAGATCCGCGCTTTGGGCCGAGGTGCCTGCGGTATAAAGTGGCGGGTGTTCCAGCAGCCAAATCGCCTCGGGGGCGGTGCCTGCGGCAATCTCGGCAACACGGGCCTCCATCGCGGCCAGAGTTTCAACATAGGGGGCAAGACCTGCCAGATGCTGCCATTCGACCCGATCTTGTGCCATTTTGCCCCGCCTCTCGCTGCCGCGCTGTCAGAAATGGCCCGCCTTGACGGCGATTGCAACCACGCTGCGGCGCAGAGTTTGAAACCTATGCAGAATCCCTCTTTTCATCGGCAAGATCTGTCGCTAGATAGCCCCCATCCTAGCCGGATCTAAGTGCGGATGTGGCGGAATTGGTAGACGCGCAGCGTTGAGGTCGCTGTTCTTTAATCGGAGTGAAGGTTCGAGTCCTTTCATCCGCACCAATCCGGCAGGGATTTAAACAGAATCATGGCCTTGGCCGCTCTTGCGCCCCGGTTCTGCATCCCCCATCAGAAAATCATCTATCCTTGGGCGCAAAGACGGCTTTGCCTTGCCGCTTTGGGGTTCTCTTTTCGGTGCAGGCGCGGCAGGCTTGTGCAGAGCCTGATTTTGCACATGGGGGCCCCGATGCCGCAGCTTTACAGCCTGACCGCAACCGAAATGCGTGCAGCCCTTGGCGCGGGGGAGACCTCGGCGCGCGCGCTTGTGGCTTCGGCCTTGGCGCGCGTTGATGCGGTGAACCCGCGGCTGAATGCGATTGTGCAGCGCTGCGACGAAGAGGCTTTGGCCCAAGCCGATGCGCAGGACCGCGCCTTTGCCGCAGGCGAAGTGCTGGGTCCGATGGCGGGGGTTCCGGTGACGATCAAGGTGATCACCGATCAGGCGGGATTTGCCACCACCAATGGTTTGCGCCTGCAACAGGGGTTGATGGCGACCCAAGACAGCCCCGTGGTGGCCAATCTGCGCCGCGCGGGGGCGATCATCATTGGCCGCAGCAATACGCCTGCGTTTTCCCTGCGCTGGTTTACCCGCAATTCCCTGCATGGGGCGACGATCAACCCGCGCAATCCAGACCTGACCCCCGGCGGATCTTCGGGTGGGGCGGCGGCCGCGGTGGCCAGCGGCATGGGGCCGATTGGGCATGGCACTGATATTGCCGGATCGGTGCGCTATCCGGCCTATGCCTGCGGCGTGCATGGCCTGCGCCCCTCGCTTGGGCGGGTGCCTGCGTTCAATGCCACGGGGGCGGATCGCTTGATCGGGGCGCAGTTGATGGCGGTTTCGGGGCCGATTGCGCGCTCGATTGCCGATTTGCGGCTGGCGCTGACGGCGATGGCGGTGCCCGACAGCCGCGATCCTTGGTCAATGCCGGTGCCGCTGATGGGCCCTGCCGCGCCGCGCCGTTTGGCGCTGTGTCTCGCGCCCGAAGGCATGGTGGTGGACCCTGCCATTCGCGCAGCGCTGCGCCAAGCCGCCGATAAGGCCGAAGCTGCGGGCTGGCAGGTCGATGAGGTGCAACCGCCGCCCTTGCGCGAAGCCGTGGCGGTGCAACTGCGCCTTTGGCTGGCCGAGATGCGCCGCACCGGTGGCGCCGCGATCTATGCCGAGGGCGATCCTGACGCGATTTTTGTTTATGAAAACCTGTGCCGTCACGCGCCCGAACCCGATCTGAACGGCTTTATGGACCTGTTTGCCACCCGCTCGCGCTTGGTGCGGCAATGGCGGGCGTTTTTTGCAGACTACCCCGTGCTGCTGTGCCCGGTTTCGGGCGAATTGCCCTTTGCCGATCACCGCGATGTCGCCTCGCAAAGCGATTTCGATGCGGTGATCGAGGCGCAGACCCTGCAAATCGGCCTGCCTCTGATGGGGCTGCCGGGGCTGACGGTGACCACGGGCGCGCTGGGCAATACGCCCTTCGGGGTGCAGCTGGTGGCCGATCAGTTCCGCGAAGATCTGCTGCTGGATCTGGGCGATCTTCTTGGCGCCGACATTCCCGTGGTGGGCTAGGCCTGCCGCAAGATATCGCGCAGCGACCCGCCGACCTGCGGCTTTTCACGCAGATCAAGGTTGGCCAAAAGGTCCACCAGATGCCCCTTCATCAGGTCTTCGGCCCGCGCGCCGTCGCGCGCGGCAATGGCGTCGGTCAGCGCGTGATGCGCGTGGCTTTCGCACAGCGCCTGCGGGCGACGCCAATAGAGCGCCACAATCAAAGACGAGCGCGCCACAAGCGTCGAGATCATCGCAGCGATGGTGGCTTGATCCGCCAGATCGGCAATCGCCATGTGATAAAGCCCCGACAGATAGACCGCCTTGCCCAGATCGCCCGCCTGCAAGGCCTGATGCTCTGCCGCGATATGTTTGTGCAACAGCTTGACAGCGGCAGGCGTGGCACGCTCTGCCGCCGAACGCGCGGTGCGGGGTTCCAACAGGGCGCGGGCCTCAAAGACCTCACGCGCCTCGCGCACCCCCGGGTCTGCGACAAAAGCACCACGATTGCGGATGATCGTCACCAAGCCCTCATGCGCCAAAGCCTGCAAGGCGGTGCGGGCAATCGAACGGCCCACACCAAAGACATCGCTGACCTCGTCTTCGACCAGTTTCGACCCCGGCGCCACGCGATGCGCCAAAATGGCCCGCCGCAGCGACCCCACGATATCGTCTGAACTGGGATTAAGCGGCAGATCGGATTGCAGAAGCATGGGTCTAAATCACCTTTGGCATGGCTCTGTCCTAAGATGATTCCCCTCAAAAGCCAACAGCCGCGCCTTGTCGGCAGTTTTATGATAAATTGTAGACAATTTGAGATTACTTTGCGGGCAATGTGAAAAGTTAGTGCCGCGTAAATAAGCGGATAAAGTTTTCCGGCCAAGCAAGAAGGGCGCAGGCTTGCCACGACCAAGGCTGGCACCGCCATGATCACCTCAAGACCTGAATTTGGGGGATAGGCGTGCGCACTTTGCTTGATTTGGAACTTGTGGCTCTGACCAAACGCTATGGCAGCACGGTGGCTGTCGATGCGGTCAGCCATCTGTTTCCAAGTGGCAGCTATGTCTGCCTGCTGGGGCCTTCGGGCTGCGGCAAATCGTCAACGCTGCGGATGATTGCGGGGCATGAGGCGGTCAGCGATGGCGCGATCATTCTGGCGGGCAAGGATATCTCGAAGCTGCCGCCCGCCCAGCGTGGCACCGCGATGATGTTTCAAAACTATGCGCTGTTCCCGCATCTAAGCGTGATCGACAATGTTGCCTTCAGCCTGAAAATGAAGGGCGTCGAGAAGCCCGAGCGGCACCGTGCTGCCGCTGAAATGCTTGAACTGGTGGATATGGCGGCGATGGCGCAGCGGATGCCGGCGCAGCTGTCAGGCGGCCAACAACAGCGTATTGCGCTGGCCCGTGCGCTGATCACCAAACCGCAGGTGTTGCTGCTGGACGAGCCTTTGTCGGCACTGGACCCCTTCTTGCGCATTCGGATGCGGGCCGAACTGAAACGGTTGCAGCGCGAATTGGGCATCACCTTTTTGCATGTCACCCATGGCCAGGACGAGGCCTTGGCTCTGGCCGATCAGGTGGTGGTGATGAACAACGCGGTGATCGAACAGGCGGGCTCGGCGCGCGATGTGTTCAACGCCCCCAACACCGAATTTGTCGCGCGCTTTATGGGCGGGCATAATGTGCTGACACTTGCAGGCCAAAAACAAGCGCTGCGCGCCGACCGCACCCGCCTTGCCCGCAGCGGCGAAGGCCTGCCCGCCACGGTCATCTCTGTGGAGTTTCAAGGCGCGCACGTCGCCGTGGGCCTAAGTGGCACGACCGGCGGCGAGTTTACCGCTTTGGTCCCCGAGGCCGATTTCTACGCAGATCCTTTCGCGCTGGGCGATGCCGCGGTCGCGGCTTGGTCGCCCCAGCATCTTCATTCCCTAGCCAAGTGAAACCCTTCGGGAGCAACCCGAGATAATTTTAACCAACAGAGGACTTAAAATGTCGAAACCAAAGATTTCCTACAGCCGCCGCTCGATCCTGAAAGGTGCTGCCGCTTTCTCGGCGGCCTCAACGCTGTCTGCGCCGATGATCTGGGCGCAAGATATCAAAAACGTCACCCTGCGCCAGTTTGGCACTGGCGTGTCGAACCTGAACGATGCGGCGGTGAAGGTGAAAGAGGATCTGGGCTTTACCCTAGAGATGACGGCGCTGGATTCCGACAGCGTGACCCAGCGCGCGGCAACCCAGCCCAAAAGCTTTGACATCGCCGATATTGAATATTGGATCTGCAAAAAGGTCTGGCCAACCGGCAATTTGCAGGCGATGGACACCAGCAAGATCAAACTGTTCGACAAGATCTCGCCGATTTTCACCACTGGCAAGCTGACGCCCGAAAGCGTGGTGGCCCAAGGCACCGCACCTTCGACGGTGGGTTTTGTTGCCGATCAGGGTGCCAAGGAATTCGCCCCCGAGGTCACAAATTGGATGACGCTGATCCCCACGATCTATAACGCCGATACGCTGGGCATCCGCCCCGACCTGATTGGTCGCCCGATCGAAAGCTGGGCCGAATTGCTGAACCCTGAATTCAAGGGCAAGGCCTCGATCCTTGATATTTCGTCGATCGGGATCATGGATATGGCGATGGTCTGCGAAGCCATGGGCGAGATCAAATATGCCGACAAAGGCAATATGACCACCGATGAGATCGACAAGACCATCGCGATCTTTATCGAAGCAAAAAAGGCTGGCCAGTTCCGCGCATTCTGGAAATCCTTTGACGAAAGCGTCAACCTGATGGCTTCGGGCGAGGTGGTTATTCAGTCGATGTGGTCGCCTGCAATCACCGCTGTGAAATCGCAGGGCATTGCTTGCGTTTATCAGCCGCTGAAGGAAGGCTATCGCAGCTGGGGTGGCGGTTTGGGTCTGTCGGCCAACCTTTCGGGCATCGAGCTTGAGGCGGCTTATGAATATATCAACTGGTATATCTCGGGCTGGGTTGGCGGTTATCTGATGCGCCAAGGCTATTATTCGGCGGTGCCAGAAACCTCGAAAGAGTTCATGGACGCAAACGAGTGGGGCTATTGGTACGAAGGCAAGGCCGCGACCGGCGATATCACCAGCCCAACCGGCCAGAAACTGGCAAGTGCTGGCGATCTGCGCGATGGCGGGTCTTACAGCGACCGTATGGGCAAGGTCGCCTGCTGGAACGCCGTGATGGACGAAAACCAATATATGGTGCGCAAGTGGAACGAGTTTATCGCCGCTTGATCTGAACCTTTGGCCGCCCGTTGCTGGGCGGCCGCTTTTTTTCTGGATGATCCCTATGGCGATGCCCCGTTCTAACACGGCCACCGGATGGCTGCTTGCCGCCCCGCTGACGCTGGTGCTTGCCGCCTTTTTGGTGCTGCCGATCGTGATGATCGTGATCGTCAGCTTTTGGGGCGCGACCGAGTTTTCGATCTATCCCGCCTTTGAATTCGACAATTACAGATACCTGTTCGGGTCATCTGTTGCATGGCAGGTCTTTGGCACCACCTTTCGCTACGCCTTTGTCACTTGGGCGCTGACGCTGAGCATCGGCTTTACCGTCGCTTATTTTCTGGCCTTTCATGTGCGGACGCTGACCTGGCAGATCACCTTGGCGCTGATCTGTACCGTGCCGTTCTGGACCTCGAACATCATCCGCATGATCTCTTGGATCCCGTTTCTGGGCCGCAATGGCATTGCCAATTCAACACTGTTGTCGATGGGCGTGATCGATCAACCGCTGGAGTGGTTGTTGTTTTCCGACTTTTCGGTGCTGCTGACCTTTGTGCATATCAACACGTTCTTCATGATTGTGCCGATCCTGAACACGCTGCTGCGGATCGACAAATCGCTGATCGAGGCTGCGCGCGATGCAGGCGCCACCGGCCCGCAGATCTTGTGGAACGTGATCCTGCCGCTGGCCAAGCCCGGCATCATGATCGGCACGATTTTCGTGCTGACGCTGGTGATGGGCGATTTCATCACGGTGCGCTTCATGTCGGGCAGCCAATCGGCCAATGTCGGGCGGCTGATTTCAAACGACGTCGGGCTTTTGCAATACCCCTCGGCTGCGGCCACTTCTGTTGTGCTGCTCTGCACGGTGCTGATCGTGGTGGCGGGGCTGTTGCGGCTTGTCGATATTCGCAAGGAGTTGTGATGGAACAGCGGTCGCGGTCTTTCTATGTTTTGGCGAGTTTTTTCGGGCTTTATGTGCTGTTTCTATACGGCCCCACGATCACCATTGGCATCTTGTCGTTTCAGGGGCCCGGCGGCGGGCTGACCTTTCCGATGCGGGGCGTTTCATTGCATTGGTATGACGAGCTGTTTCAGCAACAGGCGGTGGGCGATATCTGGGGCGCGTGGCGGCGCTCGGTGGCTTTGGGGCTGATGGTGATGGTGACGACCGTGGTCGTCTCGGTCATGGGCGGGCTGGCGTTTCGCAAGCGGTTTCGCGGCTCGGGCGTCTTGTTTTACCTGATCATCACCAGCCTGACGATCCCTTCGATCCTGATCTCGCTGGGGGTTGGGCTGATCTTTTCGCAAAGCGGGCTGGATGTGCATTGGTCCACCTCGGCCTTTGGCGCGCAGCTGACATGGACCTTGCCCTTTGGTCTGCTGATCATGTTTGCAGTGTTTAACCGTTTTGACAAAAGTTATGAAGAGGCCGCCCGCGACCAAGGCGCAAGCAATTGGCAAACCCTGCGCCATGTGGTCTTGCCGATCATCGCGCCCAGTTTGATCGGCGTGGCGCTGTTTGGTTTTACCCTGTCTTATGACGAGTTCGCCCGCACGCTGCTGACGGCAGGCAGCTATAACACCCTGCCGTTGGAAATCTTTGGCATGACAACCAATGTCACCTCGCCGGTGCTTTATGCTTTGGGCACGCTGACGACGGTGTTTTCGCTGGCGGTGATCGGGATTTGCCTTGGCTTTGTGCTGATGGCGCAGCGCAGACGCGCGCGGGCGGGCTCTGATGCGGGTAAGGGGCTGGTCTGATGCGCTTGCTGGTGATCAACCCAAATGCCACCGCTTCGATGACGGAAAAGATCGCAATCGCCGCGCGTGCCGCGGTGCCTGCGGGGGTAGAGGTGACTGCGCTGACCAATCACGCCGGGCCTGCTTCGATCCAAGGGCCTGCGGATGGATTGGCTGCCACGGCGGGGCTCTTGGATCTGCTGCGGGGCGCGCAGGCCGATGCGATTGTGATCGCCTGCTTTGACGATACCGCCTTGGCCGAGGCGCGCGCGCTGGCCAATGTGCCGGTCGTGGGTCTGTGCGAGGCCGCCTGCCACGCCGCGATGATGCTGGGCAAAGGCTATTCCATTGTCACCACGCTGTCGGTTTCTGTGCCAGTGATCGCGGAAAATCTGCAAGCCTACGGTCTTGCCACGTCCTGCCTGCGCATCCGCGCCAGCGAGGTGCCGGTGCTGGACCTTGAACGCGAAGGCAGTGCGGCCGAGGCCAAGATCTCGGCTGAAATCGGGCGCGCGGTGTCCGAGGATCACGCGCAAGCCATCGTGCTGGGCTGCGCTGGCATGGCCGATCTGGCCCGCCGACTGTCTGATGCCCATGGGCTGGTGGTGATCGACGGCGTGGCTGCGGCTTGCGGCATGGCGGTGGTCTTGGCTGGGCTGACGGCAAAATCATAACTCAAACGGAGGACGCGATGACCAAGAAAATTCTCTGCGGCTTTGGCACCGATATCGACTCGGTTGCGGGCTGGATCGGGTCTTATGGCGGCGGCGACAGCCCCTCGGACATTCAGCGCGGAATTTTTGCCACCGAAGTCGGTGTGCCGCGCCTGCTGCGTCTGTTTGACAAATACGCGATGAAAACCAGCTTTTTCATACCCGGCCACAGCCTTGAAACCTTTCCCAAAGAGATGGAGATGATCGTCAAAGCCGGTCACGAAATCGGCGCGCATGGCTATTTGCACGAAAACCCCGTGGCGATGACGCCCAGCCAAGAAGAAGACGTTCTGGTCAAATCCATCGAGCTGATCGAGGCGCTGACAGGGCAAAAGCCGCGTGGCTATGTGGCGCCTTGGTGGGAGATGTCGGCCTCGACAGCGGCACTTTTGCTGAAATACGGCTTTGACTATGATCACAGCCAAGGCTACCGCGATTTTCTGCCGTTTTATGCGCGGGTGGGCGATGCGTGGAACGTGATTGATTATTCCAAACGCGCGGCCGATTGGATGCATCCCTTAAAGCATGGCCATGAGATCGACCTTGTTGGCATTGCGGCCAATTGGTATGTCGATGACCTGCCGCCGATGATGTTTATCAAGGGCGCGCCGAACAGCCACGGCTTTGTAAACCCCCGCGACATCGAACAAATGTGGCGCGATCAGTTCGATTGGGTTTACCGCGAGATTGACTATGGCATCTTCCCGATCACCATTCACCCCGATGTTTCTGGCCGCCCACAGGTGTTGCTGATGCTTGAGAGGTTGATCGACTATATCAACAGCCATGCCGGCATCGAATGGGTGCCCTTCGAGACCATGGCCACCGATTTTCGAGCGCGCTTTCCCTTTGAGGGCGCCGCCCGCCCGCCGTTGATCTGATGTGTTCGGGTTGCGGGGCGCCGCCGCTTGCGGGCCATTGGACAGATGCAGGCGGGGCGAGTGCGGCGGACCGTTTGCGTATCAGGGCGGCCCGCGCGCAGGTCTTGGCGCGGGTTTTGGCGCCGCATGGGCTTGGGGTGCGCGACGGGCTTTTGGTGCCGGGGCTGACGCTGCTGGCTTCGGGCGGGCGGCAGGCTTTGGTGGCCGATCTGGATGCGCTTTGGGCGGCGGCGGCGCGGCTGAACGGGCAGGGCGTTGACCCTTTGGCGGGGCCGATGGGTGGCTGATCTGATGCGCCTGACGATTTTGGCGGGGTTTTTGGGCGCGGGCAAGACCACATGGCTGCGCCATCAGCGCCATATCGGGGCCTTTGCCGACTGTCATATCATCGTCAACGAAGCCGCTGACCAAGCGATTGACGATCTGCTGTTGCAAGATACCGCCCGTCTTAGCCTGATCGCGGGTGGCTGTGTCTGCTGCGATGCCCGCGATCGGCTGAAACGGGTGCTGCATCAGATCTGCGATGCCCAAAGCACAGGGCAGGGGCCAAGCGAGATTTTGCTGGAAACAAGCGGCTTGGCAGAGCCTGCGGCGATTGTGGCGATGTTGGCGGCAGATCCGATCTTGCAGCGTCACATTCGGCTGCAAGAGGTGATTGTGCTGGTTGATGCGCGTGAAGCGCCTGCCCAGATTGGCCGCGAACCGCTGTGCCGCGCGCAAATCGGCGCCGCAGATCGGATCATCCTGACCAAGATTGATCAGACGCCACAGCCCTTGCATGCGCTGCGCCTTGGTCTTGCGGCCCTTGCGCCAGCCGCCAAGGTTACGGCCGCTGTGCAGGGCGTCGCCGTGGATTTGCCAGCGCTTGACCCCAAGGCGCAACCCCTGCGCTGGGCGCAGGCGCGCGGCGCACCGATCATCGCGCATACGCTTGATCTGACGGGGGTTGATTGGCCCAGCCTCTCGGTCTGGCTCTCGGCTTTGGTGCATCAGCACGGAGAAAATATCTTGCGGATCAAGGGGATCGTTGACACCCCCGCGGGCAGTCTTTTGCTGCAATCCGTTGGCCGCACCATTCAGCCGCCCGAGCAGCGCAGCGACCCGCCGGGGCGGTTGGTGGTGATTGGACGCGGCACCAGCCTTTGCGCGCTGACGGCCTCGTTGCGCCTTTGGGCGGGGCTGGCGGCCCCCGACTGAGTGCGGGGCTATTTCTTGCTGCGGGCTGATTTCTCTTCCTTGGTCATCTTATTGTTCCAAGCGTTGTTGCTCAGCCCCAATTCGCGCGGCAGCGGTTTTGTCTTGCCGACACTGACCGCACCGCCCTTTTTCAGAAACTCCTGAATAAGCGCGTCATCGGTGGTTTCTTTTGGCACATGTTTCATTGTCACACCCCTTCGCTGCAAAGGCGCGATGGTCGCGCGCCATATTCGGTGAACCAAGTCCCCCGACGCCCAGACTATGGCGCAGCGCGGCGGGCGCGTCCATGGCCTAAGCCTGACCGCTAGGGCGCAAGCCATTGTCCCTGCCACAGAGTTTCGCGATCAAAGCGGGCGCGGCGGTGCTCTGGCCCCAGATAAACGGCGTCAATCGCCCAAACCGTGCAGCGCAGCACGGCAAAGCTGTCGGCATCGGGGCGTTTCTCATAGGCCAAATCCGTTGCAATCGGCTGGCCGGGGCGGGGGAGGGTGCCATAGCTTTGCCGCGAGGGATCGGGCACCCGCGCCCAGATCGCCGCCACCTCGGGGCCAGACAGAACCTGAACCTGCACCGACAGGCGGCTTTGCAGCTGCATCTCGGCGTCCCAAATATGCAGGGCGGCGCGCGCGCAGTGGCGCAGGGCGGCGACCTTGGCCGAATAAAGGTCGGTGTGCAGATCCAACGTTCCAGCCACAGGATCAGCCGCGCGCAAGACCACGGTGCGGGCCTCGGGCCAGCCATCTGGCGACAGCGTTGCCAAGGTGGGATGGCGGGCAGGGGCCTGCCGATTGGCCACCCCGTGCAGCAGTCGCGCCCAAACCTGCGCGTGCAGGCCGGTCAGATCAGCCGCCCAAGCCTGCGGATCACTTGTCATCATAGCCCGTCATCTCCAAATATCCGACGCCGCTGTGGCTGCCTGTGATGGTGATCGGCCCCTCCCAATAGGGCACCGAGGTGGTCATCCAAGCGTTTGGGTTCAGCGCGTCAATCGTCACATCTACCCCGTGGTCTGGCAAGCGCAGTTGCCATTTGGTCGGCAGATCGCGCCCCGCGATGCGCTGGCGCATCAGCGGTTGGGCGCTAAAGGCGCCATCGGGCAATGCGGTCGCCGTGCCATCGGCGGCAATCCATGTGGCCGAGGTGTAATCGCTTGCGCCACGCAGCACAAAGCCCATCAGCTTGTCGCCACTGTCAAAAGACAGCGAAAACCAATCCCAGCCGCGCTGATCTGCGGCCAAGGGCTGCGACGACCATTCGCGGTCAAGCCAAGCCGTGCCGGTGACCGCAACCGGCCCTTCGGGCAGGGTGATCTGGCCTGCAACCTGAAAGAAAGGTTGCGAATAATACTGGCTTGCCTGCCCTGCGGCGGATTTCACCGAATAGCCGTTTTGCCCGTGCAGCACCAAAGGCCCTTTGGCGTCAAGTTGCAGATCATAGCCGAAATCGCTGCCGCTGGCCTGCATCTGCAAGTGATCGAAATCGGGGCCCTGCAAGGCCCAATCGTCGATCCAAGCGGCAAAAGGGGCGGCAGTTACGCCCGCTTGACCAATGCCGCCGCGCCCCAAACGCTCGGCCACGAAATGCGCGGTTGGCGTGGTCAGGGCGGCATGGCCCATCCAGATCTGTGGGCTGGCAAAGCCCTGCGCCTGAAACGGAGCAAGCGCGGTGCGAAACAGCGTCCACTGCGCGCCATAAGCCGTGCCATCGGGGCCGGTCAGGTTGGCGGTGACATACCACCATTCGATGCGAAAGCTGGGGTGGGCGGCGTGATCGGCGGGAAACTGCAACCTTGTGTTGGGCGAAGGCTGCGCAAAATCGCCCGCCGTGGCGCCAAGCCCTGCAAAGCCCTGCGCCAAGGCTTGGCAGGGCAGCAAGATCGCCAATAGAAACGCCTTAACGTTCATTGCGAAACACCCCCAAAAGCGCGACCGGCGGCATCCGCCACAGCCGCCACGCAGGCCAAGCTGCCGCCACCGCCGCCGCCGTCAGCGCAAAGCCTGCCAGCCGCAGATAATCCAGTGGGAACAGATACATCGGCAACCGCCAGCCAAAGGCCTCGACATTGACAAAGGCAAGCAGGGCCCAAGCCAGCGCCAGACCCAAGGGCAGCGCCAGCGCGCCGGTCAGCGCCGCCAGCACCACGGCGCGCAAAAGATCCAGCAGCGCCAGCTTGCGCCGCGTCATCCCCAAGGCCCAAACCGGCGCAAGCTGCGGCAAGCGCAGGGCTGCCAGCGTCAAAAGGCTCATCAGGATCGCAAAGCTCGCCACCGCCAGCGTCAGAATGTTCAGCGCCGTGGTCACCACAAAGGTGCGCTCGAACACCGCCAAGGATAACGCCTTTATCGCGGCCTGATCGACAATCGCAGGGCTGGCAAGCCCCAGATCGGCCTGAAGGCTGGCGCGCAAGGCGGGGATTTTCGCAGGCTCAAGCCGCAGGCCAAAGCGCAGGGCGGTGACGGCGGGGAACTGCTGGCGAAACAGCGGTTCGGTCAGAATGACTTGGCCAATCGGGTTGCCATAATCGCCGTAAATCCCCAACACCGGCAGGCGAAGCCCCGCGCCAAGTGGCACCAATGCCCCCAGATCAAGGCCCGCGCGGCGGTAAAGCTGTTCGTTGATCAACACGCCCTCGCCGCGCGCCAAGGCCTGCCAGACATCGGGCGTGGCGCGCAAAAGCCGCCAATTGTCGCGGTAGGTGGCATGATCGCGCGCGCCGTAAATCTGTGCAGGCTGCCCCGCCACGGCTTGCGAGGTGGATAAGATCGGCAAGACCGCATCGACGCGTCCCTCGCCCTCGAGCGCCTGAATGGCTTGGGCTTGGGCGGCGTCTTGGGCGGTGACGTAAAGCTCGGAGGCCAAGCGCTGATCCAGAAAGCCGATGAAGGTCAACCGAAACGACGAGACCATGGTTGAAACCCCAACATTGGCCGCCATCGCCAGCAACAGCGCCATCAGCGCCAGTGAAAGTCCGGGCAGTTGCTGGCGGCTGTCGGCCCAAAACCACTGCGCTACGGGGCCGCGCGCCAGCGCCTCGCCCCAGCCGATCAGCCGCGCCAACAGGGGCGGCAGGGCCAGCGCGCCGCCAATCAACAAGGCCCCCAGCATCGCAAATCCGGCCAGCAAGCCCTGACCCCAAAGCGCAATCGCCGCTGCCAGCGTCAAAAGCGCAAAGGCCGCCGCCGCCAACAGCGGGCCGCGCTGTGCTTGTGCCCAAGCCTGCGGTTGCGCGCTTGCCAGCAGCGGCATCCGCGCCAGTGACCACAGCGCCCCGCCCCCCGCGATTGCGGTGCCGCCAAAGGCAATCGCCAGACCTGAAAGCCACCAGATCGGCTGCAACGACAGCTGCCCCGAGACATCGGCGCCATAAAGCCCGCGCAGCGTCGCCGCCACATCGGGCAGCAAGGCCGCCGCAATCACCAGCCCAAGTGCGACGCCGATGCTGCCGCCTATCAGGGCCAAGCTTGCCAGTTCCACCGCCATCAGAACAATCAACCGCCGCAAGGGCGCACCCAAGGCCCGCAGGCTGCGCAGCATCGCGCGGCGCTGCTCAAACGCCAAACCAATCGCGCCATGCACGATGAACAGCCCCACCGCAAACGACAGCAAGCCAAAGGCTGTCAGGTTTAAATGAAAGCTGTCGGTCAGCTTGGCGATATCGCTTTCGGCCTGCGGCTGGGTCAGCATCAGAGCGGGGGCCACCTGTGCCAAGGGCTGGCGGCTTAGCGGCTGGTCGGGGGAGAGGATCAGCCGGTCAATCTGGCCTTCGCGGCCCAACAGGCGCTGGGCAATGCCGATGTCGGTTACGGCGGTATTGGGGGCCAGATCTGGCGTGGCAATGGTTTGCGCGCCAGTTTCGGCCAGCTGGGCCAACGTGTCTTGGCGGGCAAAGATCTGGCCGTTGCCTGTGAAAAACGCCCCGATATCGCCGCCGCTGATCACGCCCGCCGCCGCCATGCCTGCGGGGGCGGTCAGCGGGTCGATGCCGATCAGCCGCACCGCGCCAAAATCGCCCTCGACCACCGGCGAGACCAACCAGCCCGCGCGCCGCAAGGCGACATAGCTTTGCACTGTGATCGGCTGGCCGGTTTTCGTGGTAATCTGGGCAAAGCGTGCCTCGCCCAAAGTCGCGGCTGCGGCGTCATAGCTGGCGCGGGCCTCGGCATTTATCGCCTGCACCCCAGACCAAAGCGCCGTCCCCAAGGCCAGCCCCGCAAGCAGGGTAAACAGCTGCAACGGATTGCGCCGCCAATGGCCCAGCAGGGCCGATAGGATCGCCCTGTTCACGAAATCTGCCCCGCGCGCAGATGCAGTCTGCGGTCCAGCCGTGCCGCCAAGCGCTGCGAATGGGTGACAAGCACCAGCCCCGCGCCGGTCTCGGCGACCAATTCGCACAACACATCAAAAACCGTGTCGGCGGTGGTTTCGTCCAGATTTCCCGTCGGCTCGTCGGCCAGCACCAGCGCTGGTTTGGGGGCAAGCGTGCGGGCAATCGCGACGCGCTGTTGTTGGCCACCTGACAGTTGTTCGGGGTATTTGTGCAGATGATCTTGCAGGCCCAAGCGCGCGGCCAAGGCCTGGGCCAGATCGGCGTCAAAACAGCCCGAAAGCCGGGCTTGAAAGGCGATATTGGCGGCAACTGTCAGCGAGGGGATCAGGTTGAACTGCTGGAAAATCACCCCAACCGTGCCGCGCCGCAGGCCTGCGCGGCCTGCGTCATCAAGCCCGGTCAGATCGGTGCCATTGATCGCCACCACACCGCCGTCGGCACTGTCGAGCCCACCCGCCAGATGCAACAGCGTGCTTTTGCCCGAGCCAGACTCGCCGGTCAGCGCCAGCATCTCGCCCGCGGCCATGTCAAAAGACACCCCGCGCAACACGGCAGTTTCGGCCTTTGGATAGGTTTTGGTAACGTCTTGCAACCGCAGTAACATCTGATTTCCCTTTCGTTTAGAGATAGCCTGCATCGCGCCACGGGAAAGGCTTTGACTGCAGAAGCTGTGCGGTTTTTTGGCGCGCTTGATTTGACCAAGCGGTGAAAAACGCGACGCGTCTGTGTCAGGCGTGCCGCTGATTCCAATGGCATATTCTTCTTTGGGGGAATCAAAACTGCGCTTGCGCCGCATTGCGGCAAGCCTCAGCGGAAAACCGCTCTTGCCGTAAGGGAAGCTGCGCAGCCGAATGGTCTGCAAAATGCTTGTAAAGTGGCGTTCTGGACTAAGAAGACGGCGTTATTTGCCCAATCGGTCGGCAATCTGCGTGCGATTGATGTCATGCGCATTCGGGAATTGCCTTTGTCGCTCTGGATGCATAGCCTACGACCAAGCGCAGGAAAACTGCCGGACACATGGGGAGATTGGCGTGGTTGCATCCAGCCCGAACGACGCTTTCGTCGCGTTTGAACACGTTCAGAAAAGTTATGATGGCGTTCAGCTTGTCGTGAAAGACCTGAACCTTGCGATTGGCAAGGGCGAGTTTTTGACCATGCTTGGGCCATCAGGCTCTGGCAAGACAACGTGTCTGATGATGTTGGCGGGGTTTGAAACCGCCACCAATGGCGAGATCAAGCTGGATGGCGTCAATATCAACGAAGTGCCGCCGCACAAGCGCGGCATCGGCATGGTGTTTCAGAATTACGCCCTGTTCCCGCATATGACTGTGGGCGAAAACCTTGCCTTCCCACTGGAAGTGCGCGGCATGGGCAAATCCGAGCGCGACGCCAAGGTGAAGCGCGCTTTGGATATGGTGCAGATGGGCGAATTTGCCAATCGCCGGCCGGCACAGCTTTCGGGTGGCCAGCAACAGCGGATCGCTTTGGCGCGGGCCTTGGTGTTTGATCCCTCGCTGGTGTTGATGGACGAACCCTTGGGCGCTTTGGACAAGCAGCTGCGTGAACACATGCAGTATGAGATCAAGCGCCTGCACGAAAGCCTTGGCATTACCGTGGTTTATGTGACCCACGATCAAGGCGAAGCCTTGACGATGAGCGACCGCGTCGCGGTGTTCAACGATGGCCGCATCCAGCAGCTTGCCTCGCCTTCTGATTTGTATGAACGCCCCGACAACAGCTTTGTGGCGCAGTTCATCGGCGAGAATAACAAGCTGCCGGGCACGATTGAAACGATCAATGGCGATCATTGCACCGTGCGTCTGGCCAATGGCGAAGTGATTGATGCGACCCCGGTGAACGTGTCTGAAAAAGGCGCGCAGACGCTGGTTTCGATCCGTCCCGAGCGGGTGGAATTCAAAACCGAGATGATGCCGGAAGGTGCGCATACCATCGACGCCGAGGTGATGGAGTTCATCTATATGGGCGATCTGTTCCGCACCCGTCTGCGGGTTGCAGGTTCGGACGAATTCGTGATTAAATCGCGCAATACCATGGGGCAGCGCATGCTGCGTCCTGGTGAGAAGATCAAGATCGGTTGGGCGCCACAAGATGCCCGCGCGCTTGATCCAATGTAAGGCCCCAGCTTTGGGGTGTGCTGCAAAGGACGCAGCCTGAAATATCGTCCTAAACAACAACTATGGGAGCTACCGAATGAAGAAACTTCTCGTTCTGTCCACCGCCCTGACCGCTGTTTCGTTTGCCGCACAGGCTGACGTCACGGTGATGTCGTGGGGTGGTGCTTATACCAAAAGCCAGGTCGAGGCTTATCACAAGCCCTTCACCGCGGCGACTGGCATCAATGTGATCTCGGTTGACAGCGACAACCCAGCACCACAGATCAAAACCCAGGTCGAAGCCGGCAACGTTTCGATCGACGTCGGCGACGTGGAATATGCTGACGCAATCCGCCTGTGCGACGAAGGCATGCTCGAGCCAATCGGCATGGATGTGCTGCCAGCGGGTGCTGATGGCACCCCAGCGGCAGACGACTTCCTGCCCGGCGCTGTGACCGATTGCGCTGTTTCAACCATCGTGTTCTCGACCGTTTACGGCTATGACAACACCAAATTCCCAGACGCCAAGCCAACCACCATGGCGGATTTCTTCGACACCACGAAGTTCCCCGGCAAGCGTGGCCTGCGTAAGGGCGCAAAAGCAAACCTCGAGATGGCTTTGATGGCTGACGGCGTTCCTGCCGCTGACGTCTATGCAACCTTGGGCACCCCAGAGGGCGTTGATCGCGCTTTCGCCAAGCTCGACACCATCAAGAGCGACGTGATCTGGTGGGAAGCTGGCGCACAGCCACCACAGCTGTTGGCTGACGGCGAAGTCATGATGTCGACCGCCTATAACGGCCGTCTGTTCGCGGCTGCTGTGGCAGAGGGCAAGCCCTTTACCACCGTTTGGGATGGTCAGGTTTACGAATACGACTTGTTCGTTATTCCAAAGGGCGCGCCTAACAAGGACGCTGCTATGGAGTTCGTGAAGTTCGCGACCTCGACCCAAGCTTTGGCCGATCAGGCCAAGTGGATCGCCTACGGCCCTGCGCGGAAATCTTCCGGCGCGCTGGTTGGTCTTTACAACGACGGCAAGACCGAAATGGCCCCCTATATGCCAACTTCGGCAGCGAACCTGGGCAACGCTCTGGCGTCTTCCTATGAGTTCTGGGTTGACCATGACGGCGAGTTGAACGACCGCTTCAACGCATGGCTTGCCTCGAACTAATCTGAAAACGGGCGCGGGGGAAACTTCGCGCCCGAATTCTGTTGTTTACGTCGATTTTCGAAGGATGGATGATGGCCGATCTTGCTGCCAATGACCCTGTATTGCTGACAACCTCGGACGGGCGACCGCTTCAAGAGGCCTTGGCGCAGGCGCAATCAAAAGCCAAATGGCGCGCCTTTATGTTGGTTGCACCGCTTTTGTCCTTTATCCTGATCACCTTCGTGTCACCGATTGTGCAGGTCTTGCATCAATCGGTCTACAACCCGAAATTTTCTGAAAATATGCCGCAGATCTCGGCTTGGTTTGACCAAAACCCCAATGGTACCGAACCTGACGAGGCCGCCTATACTGCGCTGGTGGCCGATCTTGTGGCCGCAGGGGCTGCAAAAACCGTGGCCGTCGCAGGCGAGCGGGTCAACTACGAGATGCCAGGTACGCGGTCTTTGTTCACCAAAGCCGGACGCGAGGCCAAAAAGCTGCAACCGCCCTTCATGGAGTCTTTGACAAAGCTGGATGAAAACTGGGCCTCGCCCGAGCTTTGGGGCGTGATGCGGCGGGTGTCGCATGCCTATACTGGCGATTTCTATCTGGCGGCCGTCGATCTGGAACGTTCGCCCACCGGTTCGATCCAACAGGTGCCGGAAAACGAGCGGGTCTATGTGAATCTGTTTGTGCGCACTTTTGCGCTGTCGGCTGCGATTACCTTTATGTGTCTGCTGATTGGCTATCCGGTGGCGTTTTTGCTGGCCGCTCTGCCGATGCGCTATGCCAGTCTGCTGATGATCATGGTGCTTTTGCCGTTCTGGACCTCGCTTTTGGTGCGGACCACCGCTTGGATGGTGCTGTTGCAGGGCCAAGGCGTGGTGAACAGTCTGCTGGTATGGGCCGGTATCATCGCAGAAGATCAGCGTTTGGTGATGATCAACAACCTGATGGGCACGATGATTGCGATGACGCATATTCTGCTGCCCTTTATGATCTTGCCGCTTTATTCGGTGATGAAGCCGATCCCGCCCAGCTATGTGCGGGCAGCGCGCAGCCTTGGCGCAACCTCTTGGACTGCTTTCCGCAGGGTCTATCTGCCGCAAACCATTCCTGGCATCGGCGCGGGCGGGCTCTTGGTCTTCATCCTGTCGGTTGGCTATTACATCACACCGGCTTTGGTTGGTGGCGCGTCGGGGCAGCTGATCTCGAACCTGATCGCCTTCCATGTCAACAAATCAAACAACTGGTCGCTGGCTGCGGCGCTGGCGACGATCCTGCTGGCCTCGATCCTGCTGCTGTACTGGCTTTACGACAAGCTGGTTGGCATCGACAAATTGAAACTGGGTTAAGGGGCACATCATGGCACTTCCGATTTACGCCTCTCCGCTGGAACGGGCTTGGTATTATACATTCCGGGTTCTTTGCGGGCTGATCTTTCTGTTCTTGATCGCGCCGATCCTGATCGTGATCCCGCTGTCGTTCAACGCAGAGCCCTATTTCACCTTTACCGAAAAGATGCTGTCGCTGGATCCTACGGGCTATTCCTTGCGCTGGTATGACCTGCTGCTGACCCACCCGAATGTGCCCACCGATGTGCCGCGTGATGCGGCTTGGTGGGCGACGGTCTGGCAGGATGCGGCTTGGGTGAATGCGGCGAAAAACTCGGTGATCGTCGGCTTTTTCGCCACCATCACGGCAACCTTTCTGGGCACGCTGGCAGCTCTTGGCCTGTCGCGCCCCGAGATGCCCTACCGCCGCGCCATCATGGCGGTGCTGATCTCGCCGATGATCGTGCCCTTGATCATCATCACGCTGGGCCTGTTCTTTTTCTACTCGAGCATCGGCATCAACAAATGGGGTGTGCCCTATTTGGGCGTGATCATGGCGCACGCCACACTTGGCATTCCTTTTGTCATCATCACCGTGACCGCGACCCTGTCGGGCTTTGACCATTCGCTGACCCGCGCCAGTGCCAGCCTTGGCGCCTCGCCCACCACGACGTTTTTCAAGGTGACGATGCCGCTGATCTTGCCGGGTATGATTTCGGGCGCGCTGTTTGCCTTTGTCACCTCGTTTGACGAAGTCGTAGTGGTGCTGTTTGTCGGTGCGAATGACGAGCAGACCATTCCGCGCCAGATGTGGAACGGTATCCGCGAGGCAATCTCTCCGGCGATCTTGTCGGTGGCGACGATCCTTGTGGTGTTCTCGATCACGCTGCTGGCGACTGTTGAATTGTTGCGCCGGCGCTCAGAGCGTCTGCGCGGGATCTCTCCTCACTAAGGATAAATGATGTCAGGGCATGGCTATGAAACGGGGCGGTTGAACCTGCCCTTTGTCGGGATCGCCACCTTTGGCAAGCGCCCCTATGTGCAAGACTGGACCCAGATCGACGCCGATGTGGCGGTGATGGGCGCGCCCTTTGACGCGGGCACGCAGTTTCGCGCCGGTGCCCGCTTTGGGCCGCGCTCGGTGCGCGAGGCCTCGACGCTGTTCAGCTTTGGCCATGCCGGGGCCTATGACCATGAAGACGATTGCACCTACCTGCCGGAATCGGTGCGGATCGTTGATATTGGCGATGCCGATATCGTGCATACCGACACCGCGCGCAGCCATGCCAATATCTGCACAGGGGTAAAGGCGATGCTGGCCGCAGGCGCGCTGCCGATTGTGATTGGCGGCGATCATTCGGTGAATATCCCGATTATCGAAGCCTTCGAGGGCCAAGGCGATATCCACATCCTGCAGATCGACGCGCATCTGGATTTTGTGGATGAACGTCACGGCGTGCGGGTGGGCCATGGCTCGCCGATGCGGCGGGCGGCCGAAAAGCCTTGGGTGACAGGGCTGACGCAAGTCGGCATTCGCAATGTGTCGTCCACCGCGCGCGAAGGCTACGAGGCGGCGCGCGCCATGGGATCGGACATCTTGTCGGTGCGACAGGCGCGCGGTTTAGGGATGCAGGCGGTGATCGACCGCATTCCGGCAGGCGCGCGGGTCTATGTCACGCTGGATATCGACGGCTTTTGCCCCTCGATCGCGCCGGGAACCGGCACGCCCAGCCATGGCGGGTTTCTGTATTACGAGGTGCTGGAAATGCTGCAAGCCGTGGCCAAGCGCCACGAGATCGTCGGCATGGATCTGGTCGAAGTCGCGCCCGACTATGACCAAACCCAATCGACCAGCATTCTGGCGGCGCAGATCTTGCTGAACTTCTTGGGCTTTATCTTCGAGGCGCGGGCGTCACGGCAGCAGGTGTAGCCAGCCCCAAGTGGTAAAGATCGACAGCGCCGTGGCGATCAGCACCGAAGAGGCCGCCACCCGTTTGCCGACGCCATACATATGCGCGAACATATAGGCATTGACCCCCGGTGCCATCGCCGCGGTGACAGTGGCCGAGCGCAGGCTTGCGGTATCCAGACCAAAGCCATAGTGCCCCAAACCATAGGTAATCGCTGGGTGGATCAGCAAAGACGAGGCACAGACCATCGCAATCGTAGCGCGGTCGCCTTCGGGGCGATAGCGCCACAGCACCCCGCCCAGCCCAAACAGCGCCACCGGAATGCCCGACCGCGCCATCATTTCGACCGCCGAGGCTGCAAAATTGGGCACCGTAAGGCCCGATAGGTTGACAGCAAAGCCGCAAAGAATGCCGATGACCAGCGGCTGTGTGATCACGCCCTTGGACACTTGCACCAGCAGGGCAGGCACATTGCTGACCTTGCCGCGCGAACGCGCCCATTCCATCATCAAGATGCCAAAGCTATAAAGGATCGGTGCATGGATCGAGATGATCGCGTAATTTCCGGCAAGCGCCGCCGAGCCATAGGCGCGCTCGGTGATCGGCAGGCCCAGCAGCAGGGTGTTGGAAAACAGCCCCGCAAAGCCAATGGCCACACAATCGGCCAGTGGGCGCTTGAAAATCAGCAAAGCGCCAAAGAAGGCAAAGCCAAAGCCCGCGAAAGCCCCGGCATAAAACGACAGCATCAGCCCCGGATTATAGGCCTGCGTCAGATCCAGCGCCGAGATGGATTTGAACAGCAGCACCGGAAGCGCAAAGGTTTGCGCATAGCGCATCACGCCATCGACATTGCTCTCTGAAAACACCCCCGCGCGGGCGGCGGCATAGCCAAAGCCGATCAGCAGAAACACCGGCAGAATAACGTCCAGCAGCGCGCTCATGGGTGATCAAACGTCAGTTGCAAACCGTCATAGGCGGGGGTGATCTGATCGGGCAGTTCGGCCACCAGCGTGGCGTAATCCATATCCAGATGCATATTGGTCAAAACCGCCTGCGCGGGGTTCGCTCGCGCGATCCACTCAAGCGACAGCGCCAAATGCGCATGGGTCGGGTGCGGCGTGCGGCGCAGCGCGTCCAAAATCCAGACCTTAAGCCCCATCAGATGCGGCCAAGCCTCTTCAGGGATCGCCACGACATCGGGCAGATAGGCCAGCCCCGCCACCCGAAACCCCAGCGCATTCATCGAGCCGTGATCGACGGTAAAAGGCTGAAAGCCAATTGGGCCAGCCGCGCCCGAAATCTCGAACGCGCCATGGATCGCATGCAGATCCAGCATCGGTGGATAGGGCGAGCCTTCGGGCTGCACAAAGGCATAGGCAAAGCGCGACAGCAATTGATCTTGGGTCGGCGCATCGGCCCAAACCGGCAGGCGTGCGCGTTGGTTCATCACGATCTGGCGCAGATCGTCGATGCCATGCACATGATCGGCGTGCGAATGGGTGTAGACCACAGCGTCAAGCGTGCCGATATTGGCGTCCAGCAATTGGTGGTGCATGTCGGGGGTGGTGTCGATCAGCACACGGGTGATTGCCGCGCCCTCGATCCGCTCGACCAGCAAAGAACAGCGGCGGCGGCGGTTTTTCGGATTGGCGGGGTCGCAATCGCCCCAATGCCCGCCCAAACGCGGCACGCCGCCCGATGATCCGCAGCCAAGCACGGTAAAGCGCATCTGTGCCATCAGATTGCCTTTGCGCGGGTAAAGAGCCGGTCGAAATTCGCGGTCGTGGCGGCGGCAAAGGCCTCTTCGCTGACACCAAAAACGCCTGCTCCAGCTTTGGCGGTAAAGGCTGTGTAGGCGGGCTCGTTGCGTCGGCCGCGATGGGGTGGCGGCGCCAGATAGGGGCTGTCGGTTTCCAGCAAAATCCGGTCCAGCGGCGCGCGGGCAAAGATGTCGCGCAGCTCTTGGCTTTTGGGAAAGGCGGTGATGCCCGACATCGACAGATAAAACCCCATGTCCAAAGCAGCGCGGCCCAAAGCCTCGGAAGAGGAAAAGCAATGCATCACGCAGGTATAGGGCTTGGCCTCCATCCCCTCGGCCAGAATGCGGGCCATGTCGTCGTCAGCGCCGCGCGCATGGATGATCAGCGGCAGGCCGGTTTCTTGGGCGGCCTGAATGTGAATGCGCAGGCTGGTCTTTTGCAGCTCGGCCGAGTCGGCGGTGTAGTGATAATCAAGCCCGGTTTCGCCAATGCCGACAAACAGCGGATCTTCGGCCAGCGCCACCAGCTCGGCCACCGTCACCGGCGCATGTTCGGCCGCCGACATCGGATGCACGCCCGCCGCATAATAGACGCCGTCATAGCTGTGGGCGATCTCGCGGACGCGGGGCAGGTTCGGCAATTTGGTGCAGATCGTCACCATGCGCGACACCCCTGCGGCGCGGGCGCGGGCGATCACCTCGGGCAGTTCCTCGGCAAAGTCGGGAAAATCAAGGTGGCAGTGGCTGTCTACGATTTCGAATGCCATGCGGTGCCCCCTAGGCCAGCCTGGCCGACGTCTCGTTGATGTGTAAAAGCATATCCATCAGAAGGGCGGCAGGGTCAAGGTTCACTGCCCGGGCTTTGCGCGCACGCAGGCCAAGATGTTGCGCCGCATCGGCCCATTCGCGCGCCTGATAGGGGCTGGGCGAGAGCCGCGAAATCAGATCGGCTTCGCCGCGCGCGGCCTCGGGTGGCAGCAGCTGAAGCGTGCCCGCGCGGGCCAGCCGTGCCAAAAACAGATCCAGCAGCGTAACGCTTAGGTCAAACTGCGCCTCGGCACCCTTGCCTGCCGATTTCTCGGCAAAGTTGAGCGCGCGGGGGCGGTCAAGTCGGGGCAGGGTGGCAAACAGGCTGATCAGCGCCTCGTAATGCCGCAAGCCGTCCAGATTGGTCATCCGAAACGCCTCGCCCACCGATCCGCCTGCCAATTCGGCCAGGGCGGTCGCCTCGGAGGCCGCGACCTCGCCGCCCGCTTGGGTCAGCGCTTCGGACAGATCTTGCGGCGACAAAGCCCCCAGCCGCAGCTCGCGGCAGCGCGAGCGGATGGTGGGCAACAGCTTGGCCGGCTGATGCGAGATCATCAAGATCGTCACCCGTGCGGGCGGTTCTTCCAGCAGTTTCAACAGCGCATTGGCGGCCGAGACGTTCATCTCGTCGATGCTGTCGATGATCGCGACGCGCCTGCCGCCATCTGCCGCCGAAAGCGCGAAAAAGCTTTTCATCTTGCGCACTTCGTCAACGGTGATGTCTTGCTTGAGCCGCGCGGCTTTTTCGTCATAGGGGCGGCGCAGCAAAAACAACCGCGATTCCGTCAGGGCGGCAAGCCTGTGGGCGACGGGGTGGCTGTCGGGGATGTCCAAGTTTTGCGGGGGCGGTGCGGCAAACATGCCGCCGTCGTCATCGGGCGTGGCCAGCAAAAACCGCGCGATTTTCCACGCCAGCGTGGCTTTGCCGACACCGCGCGGGCCGGTGACCAGCCAACCATGATGCAGATGCTTGCCGTTAAAGGCCGCCAGAAACGCCGCCTCGGCTTTGCTTTGGCCGATCAGCCGTGCAGTTTGGCGCGGATGCGGTGCGCCCTCGATGCGGTCGGGTTCGGGATGGCCCTCGCTCATGGCAGATGCGCCAAGGCGGCGGCGGTCACGGCCTGCGCCACATCTTCGGCCGCCCCAGTGCCGTCGATGATGCGAAACCGCTGCGGCGCTGCCGCCGCCAGTGCCAGAAACCCCGCGCGCGCCTTTTCCAAAAAGCCAAGCCCCATGCCTTCAAACCGCATCTCGCTGCCCGCGCGGGCAATGGCACGACGCAGGCCAAGGCTGGGGTCGATGTCGATCAGAAAGGTCAGGTCAGGTTCCACCCCGATCATCAGGCTGTGCAGCGCATCGACCGTGGCCCGCAGATCGCCGCGTGTAAGGCCCTGATAGATCCGGCTGCTGTCGGCAAAGCGGTCGCAGATCACCACCTCGCCGCGCGCCAAGGCGGGACGGATGGTTTTTTCCAGATGGTCGCGGCGCGCGGCGGTAAACAGCAACAACTCGGTCTCGGTGGACCAGCGGTCGGCAGCCCCCTCCAGCACCAGACGGCGAATTTCCTCGGCCCCAGCCGAGCCGCCCGGCTCGCGCGTCAGGGTCACAGTTAAGCCGCGCGCGCGCAAAGCCTCGGCCAAAAGCCGCGCTTGGGTGGATTTACCCGAGCCGTCGATGCCTTCAAAGCTAAGAAACACCCCCGCCATCAGCCCGCCGTCGCCGATTTGGCGATATATTCGGCGTAAAGCTTTTGTGCCGCGGCGCTCATCCGCGCCAAGAAACCGGCTTGAGCCACATCAGAGGCAGTCAGCAAGGGCACGCGGCGTTCAGGCAATCCGGGGACGTCGATCACCAGCTCGGCCACTTGACGGCCCTTGGCAATCGGCGCCGCCAGCGGGCCGTTATAGACCACCTCGGCCTGTAAGCCGTCTTGGGCAAGCGCGGGGATCAGCAGGCGAATATCCTCGGCAGGCATCAGACCAACGGTCTTTTCTGCGCCCAAAAACACCTCGGCCTCGGCAATAGAATCACCGGCCTTTGCCGTGGTTTTCAGCGCAAATTGCCGAAAGGCCCAAGTCGAGATCTTTTCCGCCTCGGAGGCGCGTTCGGGGGCCGTCGCAAGCCCCGAGATCGCAAAGATCACCCGCCGCTCGCCTTGTTTGACAGACCCGACCATGCCAAAGCCCGACTCTTCGGTATGTCCGGTTTTCAACCCATCGGCGCCGATGCCCAAGCCCAAAAGCGGGTTGCGGTTGTTGGCATTGGCAGGTGAGCGGTTTTTATAGTTGAAATCGGTTTCGGCAAAGACGGTGTAAAGCTCGGGGAATTCGGTGATCAGGCGCTGCGCAAGGATGCCCAGATCCTTCATGCTCATGCGTTGGCCGGGATCTGGCCAGCCCGAGGAATTGGTGAAATGCGATTGTGTCAGGCCAATCGCCTTGCCGCGCTGCGTCATCTGATCGGCAAAGGCGGTTTCCGAGCCGGCAAGCCCCTCGGCCACCGCCACACAGGCATCATTGCCCGAGTTGACGATCATGCCGCGGATCAAATCATGCACCGTTGGGCGGTCACCCTTTTGCAAGAACATCGTCGAGCCACCGGCTTCAGTAAAGCTCATCGCGTGATCCGACACGCCAAAGGTGGTGTCCATGCTGACGCGCCCATCCTTGAGCGCTTCGAACAGCATGTTCACTGTCATCAGTTTTGACATCGAAGCTGGCGGGACAGCGGCGTCACCGTTCTTATCCAGCAGCACGGTGTCTGTGGTCACATCATAGACCCAAGCTGTGGTCGCTTGGGTTTCAAAGGCCTGCGCGGGGGCACAGATCAGCGAGGTCCAAATCAGGGCGGCGGACAAAAGCCGGAGGGTCATAGCTTAGCCTTTCAGAAAGTAGGCGTCTTTGAAGCCTGCTTTTTTAACTTTTCCCAAGGCCGCAGCATCACCACGGGTTGTGACGCTCCAAAAGGGTTTGCCTTGGCTTGTCTCGGGGCGAATATCTGCCGCGATGCCTGCGGTCTTTAGGTTTGCCGCTGCGCGTTTGGCATTGGCTTCGATTGAAAAAATGCCGATTTGAATGGTGCTGCCGCTGGTTTTGGCCGGTTTTGCAGCTGTGGGGGTCAATGTGCCTGCGGGGATGGTCTGAGTTTGCACGCTGGGGGCTGCGGCGGGTTTTGCCGCAAAGACTTCGGCGGGCGTCGGGCTGGGCGGTGCTGTCTCGGCCGCTACGGTTTCCGCCGAATCCAGATTGGGCTTATTGGCGTCGGTGATGGCGGCGGCCTCTTCGCGGCGCAGCGCGGTGACGACGATCTTGGCAGGCTCCCCGGCCAGAAGCCCCAGCGCGCTTGCCGCATCTGACGAGATTTGCAGCTTGGGGCCGGGATTGTTGATCTCGCGGCGAAACAGCGCCCCGATCACGAACTTGCCATTGGCCGGATTGCGCAGGATCACCCGCTCGGGGTCTTTGGCATCGGGCGAGGCAACCCAGACGCCGCCAAGCGAGGGACGACCATCCCAAAGCGCGGTATCGGTGGTTTGAAAAATCTGCGGCGCTTCTACGTCGCGGTCAATCAATTTGACCGACTTTGCGCCCGCAACCGCTTGGGCGGGCTGGCTTGCGCTGGATGTTGGCAGACCTGCCAAGATGCCGCTGCCGTCTTGGCAGGCACTTAGCCCAAAGCCGGCCGTGACGGCCACCAAAAGACCCCGAATTG
Source organism: Cypionkella sp. (assembly GCF_036782355.1). Classification (NCBI taxonomy): domain Bacteria; kingdom Pseudomonadati; phylum Pseudomonadota; class Alphaproteobacteria; order Rhodobacterales; family Paracoccaceae; genus Cypionkella; species Cypionkella sp. The sequence continues at coordinate 23,738 of NZ_DAIPZF010000022.1, read as the reverse complement.
TCGAAGCTGACATGCCCACTCCTCTGCGCGAAATTCGCTGCCTCGCGCTTGATGATACCCACCTTTTTGGTGGCTTAAATGCTGCTTTGGCCCAATTAAGCCAATTTGACGCGATGATACAGCCAAGGTCGCAGGCTGGGAAGGGTGCGCGCAAGAATTGGTTTAAATCCTGCGTGAACTTGCCAGTCTCGCCGCAGCTCAAGCGCTTGCGACAGCAAAATTCTGAATTTTGGCAACATTAGTCCTTTGTTTTCCATTTTGTTGCCACAGTGAGGGGGCAGAGCTGTTCGAGGTACCATTTGGGGTACGGAGTCGGCGCGCTGTCGCTTTTGTGGGCCCTAGGCTTGCGGCGGAAAGGTATTTTATGACGCGTTTGTTTTGGTTTATCGCCGTTCTTGCGGTTTTGGCTGGTCTTCCGCTTGCGGCGCAAGAGCGGGTTACCTTGGGCTGGGGGCGCATGTTCAGCAATGATGCGATTGGCGATGGCCATGATCGCTGGCGCAGCGGCAGCTATCAACTTAGCCTGCTGCGCGGCGAGAGTTTTTCGGGGCATCTGCCGAAAACCCCCGGCGCTTTGCTGGAGTTTCGGGTGAATTCCCAGATCATTGCGCCGGCAAACCTGGGCAAAACTGCGCCAGGCGATCGGCAGTATGTTGGCATGTTGTCCTTTGGCGCGCATACGGTCTTTGCGTGGCGCGGCTATGATATCAACCTTGGAAGTGATCTGGTGATTGTCGGGCCGCAAACCGGTGTCGGCAGCTTTCATAAGTGGATTCATAGGGTTCTTGATTTAACCGGCCCCAAAACGGTGTCGCGTCAGATTGGCGATGGGCTTTATCCAAGCCTGCTGGCCGAAGTGGGGCGCGATGTTGTGATGGCGCCAAATGTCACGCTGCGCCCCTTTGTCGAGGCGCAGATCGGGGCCGAAAGCCTGATGCGGGTGGGGGGTGATCTGGTGATTGGCAGCTTGGGGCAGGGCGCGATTATGGCGCGCGATATGGTCAGCGGCCAGCGCTATCGCATTGTCGAGGCCGACCACAATCTTGGCTACAGTCTGGTGATGGGGGGCGATGTGGCAAGGGTTGCTGACTCGGTGTTTTTGCCTGTCGGTGGCGCTGCGGTGATGTCTTCTCAGCGCAGCCGGCTGCGGGCGGGTGTGCATTGGCAGGGACAAAAATCCTCGGTGTTTTATGGGGTAAGCTATCTGAGCCGCGAATTTGAAAGCCAGCCCGAAGGCCAACTTATTGGCGGCCTTAGCCTGAGTCTGAAGTTCTAAGCCGCAAGTTTCGCAATATTGTTGCTATTTGGTCATAGATTACATCCTAAAGGTCTGTTAACCTATTCTTACGAGCAGTCAAAACTATAAAAAACGACAAAACGAGCAGGCAAACAGGCATGAATACGGGCTCTTTGGGCACGTTCGTCATATCCTGGTCTCAGACAGAAATAGATGGCCTTAAGGCTGCGCGCATGGATCTTTTGACTGTCGGCACCGTTTGGCGCTGGACAGGGACGGCTGTGCGCGTGGATGGACCTCAGGGCCTGCTGCGACTGAATGAGGCCGAGGGGGCGGCGGAGTTAAGAAAACGGGCGGCGCGCATGGTGCGCCGGCTGGTCGGGGCAGCGGTGACGGGTGAGGCCGATCTGAAACCTGGCAATGATGAGCCGGTGCAGAGGCTGCCGGATCAATCCTTTATCGTAACTGATGGCCACCAAAGCTTTACCATCACCATTATCGCCGTGCCGGATACTGGCGCGCAATTGTTGATGTTTATTGGCGATCTGCCACCTTCGGATCAGGATCTTTGGGTGGTGCGCACTTCGATTGACCGCAGCCAGTCGGCGGCGGGCGCGCGGGCGGCGGGGGGGGTGATTTGCTTTACCCCCGAGACCCGCATCGCAACCCCCGAGGGGGCGCGGCAAATCCGTGACCTGAAAGCTGGCGATCAGATTTTGACGCGAGATAATGGCCCGCAGCAGGTGCTTTGGACCGGATTTCGGCGAATGTCGGGCGCAAGGCTTTATGCCATGCCGCATTTGCGACCGATCCGCTTTAAACGCAGCGCAATGGGGCTTTATCGGCCAGAGGAAGATTTGCTGGTCTCGCCGCAGCACCGGATGCTGGTGCGCGGCGCCGCGGCGCAGGCTTTGTTCAATACCCCAGAGGTCTTGGTGGCGGCCGAAGATCTGATCAATGATGTCACGATCACGGTGGACCATCAGTTGACCGAGGTGACCTATGTGCATATCTTATTGGAACAACACAATATTGTCTGGGCCAATGGCTTGGAGACCGAAAGCTTTCACCCCTCGAACACTTCGATGGATACGGTTGATCCGCTGCACTTGCGGTCTTTGAAAGCGATTCTGCCGCAGGTCGAGGCGAACCCGCACGCCTATGGCGATTATGCGCGGCGCAATCTTTCGGGCTCGGAGGCGGCGATTTTGCGGTATGAGTTGGCGGCCTGAGCCGGCCCAGAGCGGGGGGCTGTCTGCCCCCCACCGCGTGCGGGCGCACGCGTCCCCCCGAGGATATTTTAACCAAGATGAAAGCAGGAAAGAAAGTCTGGGGCGGCTTGTTGACTCTGGGGGGCTGGGCTGTATAAGCCGCGTCAGTGCCGGATGAGAGTCCGGCGCTTTTCATTGGTGTTGGTGGTCCTTGCAAAAGGAACCCTGTCGGGCTTCGGCCAAAGGACAACGCCCTTCACGTCTTAAGAAGGAGATCAGAGATGACAAAACGTACCTCTGCCAAATACAAAATTGACCGCCGTATGGGCGAAAACATCTGGGGCCGTCCTAAGTCCCCAGTGAACAAGCGTGAATACGGCCCCGGCCAGCACGGTCAGCGTCGCAAGAACAAGCTTTCGGATTTCGGCACCCAGCTGCGTGCCAAGCAGAAACTGAAGGGCTATTACGGCGATTTGACCGAAAAGCAGTTCCGCAAGATCTACACGGAAGCAGAACGTGTTAAGGGCGACACCGGCGAGATGTTGGTAGGTTTGCTGGAGCGTCGTCTGGACGCTGTGGTTTACCGCGCAAAGTTCGTGCCAACCGTTTTCGCAGCGCGTCAGTTCGTGAACCACGGCCATGTCACCGTCAACGGTCAGCGCGTGAACATCGCGTCTTACCGCGTCAAGGAAGGCGATGTGATCGCCGTTCGTGAAAAGTCGCGTCAAATGGCTGCGATCGTGGAAGCGATTGCTTTGACCGAGCGTGACGTTCCTGACTATCTGGAAGTTGACAACCAAAAGCTGACCGCGACCTTCGTGCGGACGCCTGGCCTGTCGGACGTGCCTTATCCGGTTCAGATGGAACCAAACTTGGTCGTCGAATACTACGCAAAGAACTAAGATCTGTTGCATCGCAACCCGAAAGGCCCGCTTTATGCGGGCCTTTTTGCTTTTGCGCCCAAGCTGTTGCGGCTTTGATCAATTGTTGCTGGTGTTGGCCCGTGGCCGCGGGTAAAACCCCCGATGAAGTGTTTGGGGAATCCGATGAACGACTTTATCCGCCCACAGCCCGGCATTCTGGAGATCGCGCTTTACGAGGGCGGTAAGGCCTCGGTTGCGGGCGTGGCCAATGTGCTGAAGCTGTCGTCAAATGAGAACCCCTTTGGCCCTTCGGACAAGGCGAAAGAGGCTTTTGCGCGGTCTGTGCATCAGCTGCACCGCTATCCTTCGACCGATCATCTGGCCTTGCGCAGCGCGATTGCCGATGTGCACGGGCTTGACGCGGGCCGCGTTATCTGTGGCGTTGGATCCGATGAGATTATTCACATGCTGTGCCAAGCCTATGCCGGGCCGGGCGATGAGGTGGTTTTCACCGAGCATGGGTTTTTGATGTATCGCATCTCGACCATGGCGGCGGGGGCTGTGCCTGTCGAGGTGCAAGAGCGCGAGCGCACCACGGATGTTGACGCCATTCTGAAGGCCTGCACCCGTCGCACCAAACTGGTGTTTATTGCCAATCCGAACAACCCGACCGGCACAATGATTTCGGCGGCCGAGGTCGAGCATTTGGCCGCAAATCTGCCGCCGCAAGCGATTTTGGTGCTGGATGGGGCCTATGCTGAATATGTCGAGGGCTTTGACGCAGGGCTATCGCTGATTGAGGCGCGCGAGAATGTGGTGATGACGCGGACCTTCTCGAAGATCTACGGGCTTGGTGGGCTGCGCATTGGCTGGGGTTACGGGCCCAAGCATATCGTGGATGTGCTGAACCGCATTCGCGGGCCGTTCAATCTGTCGAACACCCAGCTGGAAACTGCCGAGGCTGCGGTGCGCGATCAGGACTATGTCACGCGGTGTCGCGCCGATAACGCGCGGATGCGGCATTGGCTGGCAGAGGCTTTGGCCGAGCATGGTGTGCCTTCGGATACCTCGCTTGCCAATTTCATTCTGGCGCGCTTTGCTTCGGCCGAAGAGGCGGAGGCTTGTGATATTTTTCTGCAATCGCAAGGGCTTTTGTTGCGGCGGGTCGCCAGTTACAAGCTGCCGCATTGCCTGCGGATCACCATTGGTGACGAATCTGCCTGCCGCCGGATTGCCCATGCCATCGGTCAGTTCAAGGCGCAGGCATGAGCGTGCCGATCTACAACCGTGTCGCGCTGATCGGGCTGGGGCTGATCGCCTCGTCGATGGCGCATGCGATGCGGGCGGGCGGTTTGGCGGGCGAGATTGTCGGCCATGCCAAATCGGCCGAAACGCGGGCAACGGCGCTGGAGATCGGCATTTGTGACCGCGTTTATGCCACCGCGGCCGAGGCCGTGGCGGGGGCTGATCTGGTGGTGCTTGCGGTGCCGGTGGGAGCGATGGCTGCGATTGCCGCAGAGATCGGGCCGCATTTGGCGGCTGGCGCGACCGTCACCGATGTGGGGTCGGTCAAGCAGGCGGTGATTGCTGCGGTGGCGCCGCATGTGCCTGCGGGCTGTCATTTCATTCCCGGCCATCCGATGGCGGGGACCGAATATTCGGGGCCGCGTTCGGGTTTTGCCACGCTTTACAAAAACCGCTGGTGGCTTTTGACCCCTGATGCCGAAACCGATGCGGCGGCACTTCTTCGCCTGCGCAGCTTGCTCGAGGCGATGGGGGCCAAGGTTGATAGCATGGATGCGGCGCATCACGATCTGGTTTTGGCCGTGGTCAGCCATACGCCGCATTTGATCGCCTATACGATGGTTGGCGTTGCCGATCACTTGGCGCAGGTCTCGAATTCCGAAGTCATCCAATATTCCGCCACGGGTTTTCGCGATTTTACCCGGATCGCGGCCAGCGACCCGGTGATGTGGCGTGATGTGTTTTTAACCAATAAAGATGCTGTTTTGGATATTTTGGGCCGCTTTACCGAAGAGCTGTTCGTGCTACAGCGCGCCATTCGTATGGGCGATGGCGAGCAGCTGCACGATTATTTCACCCGCACCCGCGCCATTCGGCGTGGCATTATCGAGGCAGGGCAAGACACTTCAGCCCCCGATTTTGGCCGTGTGCCCAGCGAAAAGCTGCAAGACAAAACCTAGGGCCAGCTCAGCAAAGGCGCTGGACCAAGCGGCAGTGGGCCAAGCTGCATCCGACCGTTTTTAGCAACAAGCGTCAGGGTCAGATCCTCTGGTGCGCCGTTTTGGCTGGCCAAGTTTTGCAAAATTGTCGTCATCGTCTGCTGCATCTGCGGTTGCACCAGCCCCAGCGAGACCAAAAGTGGTGGTAACATTTGCCAGCCTTGCAGATCAATTTGAATATCGCCGGCCGCATAGCCCATTGCATCGGCGGTGATGCGGCCCGTTGCGTTCAGGCGCAAATCGCCCCAGATCAACCGCAGCGCATCCAGATCAATCTCGCTTGGTCGCGGCTGGCGTTGCGCTGCGCTGCGGTCCAACGCGGCGGTTAGGCTGACATGTGCATCCAGATAGCCCTCGTCGATCTTTGCTGGCAAGCCCGCGGCGGCCAGCTTTGGCGTCAGACTTGCATCCGTCAGCAGATCGGCCAGACGTAGCCCGAGGCGATAGCGATGCGCCGCCGTCGGGTCTTCGCGCAGCGACGCCAGCAGGCTTGCAGCACTGATCTGCCAGCCCGCATTCGAGATCAGCTGCAAATCGCGGCTTTGCGTCACCACTTCGCGCAGGGTTAGATCGCTGTCAGGATGCACCATCACATCGCCCATCATCTGGCTGCTGTTCAGGGTAAGGGTCTGATCCTGATAGGTGATTTTTTGCCCCGTCGGCAGGGCTGCGATCAAATGCCAAGGCTTCCATGTCATGGCAAAGACCTGCGCAAAGGGGGTTTGCCAGCGCAGTGGCAGATCGGGGCTGCGCAGCGCCAGATCGGTTATGGTCAGATCAAAGCGGTTCGGAATGCCCTGCACCTCGACGCTCGCCGCGCTGATCTGATCTTCGGGCTGGGCTTTGATCCAAGCCGAGACCGAGGTTTCGATCGTCGTGGCACCCACCCACCAATAGCCAGTCCAAGCCGCAGTTGCAGCCAAAGCGATCCACAAAAGCCAGCGCATCTCTTCCCCTTTTCATTTTCCGCGCCCAGCACTACACCGCGCAGCAGCGGAGGGCTAGGCGGATGACAACGGCGATGTGGGTTTTTGGCTATGGCTCCTTAATCTGGAACCCCGAATTTCCTGTGGCAGAGCGTCGCATCGCGCGGTTGGCAGATTGGCAGCGTTCCTTTTGTATGTGGTCGATCCATCATCGCGGCACCGAGGTCGAACCGGGGCTGGTCTTGGCGCTGGATCAGGCGGCGGGCAAATTTTGCGACGGTGTTGGCTTTCGCGTGCAGCCTGGCGCCGAGGCGGAAACCTTGGCAGCCTTGCGTGCGCGCGAGTTGATTTCTTCGGCCTATCTCGAGCGCGTCTTGCCCTTGGATTTGGCGGGTGGCGATAGGGTGCAGGCCTTGGCCTATGTGATTGATCCCGCGCATGTGCAATATTGCGGCGGCATGGCGCTGGCCGCGCAGGCGCAGATTATTGCGCAGGCCGTGGGCGGGCGCGGGCCAAACCGCGATTATCTTTACGCCACCGCCCAACATCTTGCCGATTTGGGTATAGAAGACCCAGATCTTAGCTGGCTGGCGGCAGAAGTTCGCAAGATCAGCTAGAGTTTTACTTGGCAGGCGGTGTCAGCCTGCTATGGTTTGACCAAGCAGAACAGACGGATAGCAGCGCCGAAATGGAAAAATCCAAACTTCAGGCTATCTACTTTAGCCAACCGATCCGCCAGTTTTTCACCATGTTTCTGGTGGTGATTTTGGTGCTTGTGGGGGCTTGGCTGATCCATTCCAAGGTGGTTGGCATCGTCAATGCCAACCCCTGGCTGAATGGCGGCATCGCTTTGGTGTTTCTGCTGGGGGTAGTCACCTGTTTCTGGCAGGTTTTCACGCTGGCGCAATCAGTGTCCTGGATCGAACGCTTTGTGCGCCATGACGTTGGCTTTGAAGACGCGAAACCGCCGCAACTGTTGGCGCCTTTGGCGCATTTGCTGCGCACGCGTGGCGCGCGGATGCAGATTTCTTCCTCCTCGGCGCGCTCGATCTTGGAATCGGTCGAAAGCCGGATAGACGAGGCGCGCGACATCACGCGGTATCTGACCAACCTCTTGGTTTTCCTTGGTCTTTTGGGCACCTTTTACGGGCTTGCCACCACGGTTCCGGCGGTGGTGGAAACCATCCGCTCGCTTGCCCCACAAGAGGGCGAGACTGGGCTCGAAGTGTTTGGCAAGCTGATGTCAGGGCTGGAAAGCCAGCTTGGTGGCATGGGCACGGCGTTTTCGTCGTCGCTTTTGGGGCTTGCGGGGTCTTTGGTTGTGGGCCTGCTCGAGCTGTTTGCAGGCCACGGGCAGAACCGTTTTGCGCGTGAACTGGAGGAATGGCTGTCTTCGATCACCCGCGTTGGCTTTGCCGCAGGCGATGGCGAGGGCGGCGAGACCGCAGCGACCTCCGCCGTGCTTGACCATTTGGCCGAGCAGATCGAGGTCATGCAAAGCCTGTTTGCGCAGGTCGAGGCCAACCGCGCGGGAGGCGAGCGGGCGTTGCTAGAGCTGGGACAAGCCTTGGCACAGCTGTCGCAAAACCTAAGCGGTGAAACCGGACAGGCCGAGGCGCTGAACCGGATTGCCGAGGGGCAAGAGCGGCTGATCGCTGCGCTGACGGGGGCCGAGGGCGGCGCGCATTCGGATGCCGAAAGCCGGATGCGGCTTCGGTCGATTGATGTGCAACTGCTTCGAATCTTTGAAGAAATGGCAGCAGGGCGACAAGAGAGCCTTGCTGACCTGCGGGGTGATCTCTCGGCGCTGACGGCCTCGGTGCGCCAGCTTGCCCGCGGCGTTCCGGGGCGCGGCTAAGATGGCGCTGCGCCGCAAACGCGACAGTTCGATGATCTGGCCGGGCTTTGTGGATGCCGTCACCACGCTGCTGATGGTGCTGATGTTCGTGCTGACGATCTTTACCGTGATGCAATCGGTGCTGCGCGACACCATCACCACCCAATCGACCGAGCTTGATAAGCTGACTGCGCAGATTGCGGGTCTGGCTGATGCTTTGGGGCTGGAACGCGCCAAAGTTTCCGATCTGAACGCGCAGGTTGGCGCGCTGACCAGCAATCTGGACGCCGCCCGCACCAAGGGCGAAGAACAAACTGCACTGATTGCCACGCTTTCAGGGCAGATTTCGGCAAAAGAAGCCGAGCTTGCTGCGGCGCAGGGGCGGATTGCCAGTTTTGAAGCGCAGGTCGCTTCGCTTTTGACCGAACGTGACAGCGCCCGCGGGCAGGTGGCCGATTTACAGGCAGCACAAGACAAGTTGCTGTCAGATCAAGAGATCATGCAGCTTGCCCTCGCCAAAGCCCGCCAAGAGGTTGATAAAGCAGCAGAAGAGGCGCGATTGGCCGCGGCCCGCGCCGACGCTATGAACGCCTTGGTCAAGGATTTGCAGGCAAAAGATGGCGCCAATCAGACTAAGCTTTCCGAAGCAGAGGCCGCGCGTTTGGTCGATGCGGCGGCCTTGGTGGCGCTGCGCGACAAGCTGAAAGGCTCGGATGCCGAGCTGACTGCGATGACTTTGGCGCTGGAAGAACAGCGCAAACGTGCCGAAGAAACCCTGACGCTTTTGGCCGCCGCCCGCAGCCAAGCCGCCCTGAACGCAAGCGCTGGCGATAACAAGGCCAACCTTCTTGCTGTGGCCGAACAGGCGCTGACTGCCGAGCAAGAGAAATCTTTGCAAGCCGCGCGGCAGGTCGAGGCGCTGAACCAACAGATCGCAGCGCTGCGGGCGCAACTGGGGCAATTGCAGGGCATCTTGGACGCCTCTGCCGCCAAAGACGCCGACGCAAACGTACAAATTCAAGCGCTTGGCAGCCAGTTGAACGCAGCTTTGGCGCAGGTGGCATCGGAACAAAAACGCCGTGCCGAGCTGGAAGAGGCCGAGCGCAAACGGCTAGAGTTGCAAAACGCCGATCTGGAAAAATTCCGCAGCGAGTTTTTCGGCGAGCTGTCGCAACTTTTGGCGGGGCGGCAGGGCGTGCGGGTGGTGGGCGACCGCTTTGTGTTTTCTTCGGAGGTGTTGTTTACCGCGGGCTCTGCGGATCTTTCTTCCGAGGGGCAGGCACAAATCGCCTCTGTGGCGCAGATTTTGGATGATATCGCGGGAAAAATTCCGTCCTCGATCAATTGGATCATTCGGGTTGATGGCCATACCGACAATGTGCCGCTGCTGGGGACCGGTATTTTCAAGGACAATTGGCAGTTAAGCCAAGCCCGCGCGCTGTCGGTGGTGCGATTTATGCAAGACAGTCTGGGATTTCCGCCCGAACGCATGGCGGCAACTGGTTTTGGCGAGTATCAACCCGTGGCCTTGGGCGATAGTGCTGATGCGCGGGCGCAAAACCGTCGAATTGAATTAAAATTGACCGAGCGCTAGGGGGTCAGCTCTAGGCCAAGGCTTTGGCGGCCCAGTTCCGTCGCGCCTCGCATCAAACGGGCGGTTCCTTCGTAGTGGCCTTGCGGCCAAGCTTTTGTTTTTAAACGCCGCCCTGTGGCACGAAAACCAAGGGCCTGCGATTTTTCGATCACGCTGCGCTCTTGCAAAACATGGCCCGCGGGGCCCGTTAGCTCGAATAAGATCGCATCGCCCGGTTTGACGCCGTAGAAATAGGCCCACAGCACCAGCGCGGGGGCGGTCTGCGGCAGGTCGCGGCTTTGAAGGCCGGCCTTGATCGCCGCATAATCGGGCACCGCGGTGGCAATCCCGATTTGCAGCAGCCCGCCTGCGACATAGGGCAGCGTTTCTTGCCAAAGGCTAGCGGTTTGTGGTCCGCAGGTTGCAAGCGGATCGGGCGCGAAAGGGTCAACGGTGACACCATTATGGCGCAGGGCCAGATGCAGATGCGGAAAATCGGCCATGCCGGATTGACCAACTTGGCCCAACACATCGCCTTGGGCCAGAACCTCGCCCAGCCGGACAGAGATAGAGCCTTGTTTCAAATGGCAATATTGGGTTTCCCAGCCATCGCCGTGGTCTAGCAGCACGCCATTGCCGCATTCTTTTCCCGCGAGTTTTGGCGCAAAGTCGGCGACACCGTCGCGCAGTCCCTTCACGGTTCCAGCTTGGGCTGCCAAAACATCGACCCCCGCCTGCATGGCGGCGCGGGTCGGCAGCGCAAGATCGGTGCCGTCGTGGCCGTCATAGCTTAGGCTGCCACAGGTGAAATCAGCTGCCTTTGGTCCGGTGTCATGGTCGATATATTGCTGGATATAGCAGGTTTTTCCCAGATCACAGCGCAGAGGAAAGCCCAAATTAAAGGCCCCCGCCGGTGAGGCGAGGGCCAATGTTATCAACAGGCTACGGATCATTCTGCCGTAAGCAGCGGGGTTTTGGTGCTGGAAAGCCGTGGCTTTTGCGGCTCTTCATAGGTCAGCACAAGCGCGTCGTCTTTGACGCCTACATGCACAATGCCGCCCTTGACCAATTTGCCGAACAGCAATTCTTCGGCCAGCGGGCGTTTGATGTGTTCTTGGATCACGCGGCCCAGCGGACGCGCGCCCATTTTGTCATCATAGCCCTTTTCACCCAGCCAAGCCGCAGCCTCGGGGGTCAGGTCGATTTGGACGTTGCGATCCATCAGCTGCGCTTCCAGTTGCAGCACGAATTTGGTCACCACCTCCATGATGACATCCTTCGACAGCGGCGCGAAGGAAATCACCGCATCCAGACGGTTGCGGAATTCGGGCGTAAACGTCCGTTCGATCGCCGCGGTGTCTTCGCCGGTGCGGCGCGCGCGGCCAAAGCCGATCGCCTCTTTCGCCTGTTCCGAGGCGCCGGCGTTCGAGGTCATGATCAAGATCACATTGCGGAAATCGACAGTGCGGCCGTTATGGTCTGTCAGCTTGCCGTGGTCCATCACCTGCAACAGGATGTTATAGACGTCGGGGTGGGCTTTTTCCATTTCGTCCAGCAGCAGCACGCAATGCGGGTCTTGATCGACGCCGTCGGTCAGCATGCCGCCTTGGTCAAAGCCAACATAGCCGGGCGGCGCGCCGATCAGCCGCGAGACCGCGTGTTTCTCCATATATTCCGACATATCGAACCGCAGCAGCTTCAGGCCAAGCGAGCTTGCCAGTTGCTTTGCCACCTCGGTTTTGCCAACACCTGTTGGGCCTGCAAACAGATAGTTGCCAATCGGCTTTTCAGGTTCGCGCAGACCCGCACGGGCAAGTTTGATCGCCGAACAAAGCGATTCAACCGCCTTATCTTGACCAAAGACCACGCGCTTAAGGGTTTTTTCCAGATCGCGCAGGGTTTCAGCATCATCTTTCGACACCGATTTCGCCGGAATACGGGCGATTTTGGCAACCACAGCCTCGATCTCTTTGGCACCAAGGGTCTTACGACGCTTGGAATCCGACAACAGATGCTGGGCGGCCCCTGCCTCGTCGATCACATCAATGGCCGAGTCCGGCAGTTTGCGGTCGTGAATATAGCGCGCAGCAAGTTCGACAGCCGATTTGATCGCGTCATTGGTGTAGCGCAGATCGTGGTGTTCTTCGAAATGCGGTTTCAGACCCATCAGGATCTTGATCGCATCAGGCACAGAGGGTTCGTTCACATCGATCTTTTGGAAGCGCCGCGCCAAGGCCCGGTCTTTTTCAAAGTGCTGACGGAATTCTTTGTAGGTGGTCGAGCCCATGCAGCGCATTTTGCCGCCTGAAAGTGCTGGTTTCAGCAGGTTCGAAGCATCCATCGCCCCGCCCGAGGTGGCCCCCGCGCCGATTACGGTGTGGATTTCGTCGATGAACAGGATCGCATCGGGGTGATCCTCTAGCTCTTTCATCACGGCTTTCAGACGTTCTTCAAAGTCGCCGCGATAGCGCGTTCCGGCCAAAAGTGCGCCCATATCAAGGCTGTAGATCGTGGCATGGGCCAAAATCTCGGGCGTCTCGTGGTTGACGATTTTGCGCGCCAGACCTTCGGCGATTGCGGTTTTGCCCACACCCGGATCGCCCACCAAAAGCGGGTTGTTTTTGCGCCGACGGCACAAGACCTGAATGCAGCGTTCTACCTCAGACTCGCGGCCGATCAGCGGGTCGACATCGCCCTTGCGCGCCTTGACGTTCAGATCAATGCAATATTTCGACAGCGCAGATTCCTTAACCTCGCCGGCCTCGGCCTTGGGGGTTTCATGATGCGGCTCTTCGGCGCCAGTCAGCGGACGCTGTTCGCCGTAGGACGGGTCTTTGGCCACGCCATGGGCGATGAAATTCACCGCGTCATAGCGCGTCATATCCTGTTCTTGCAGGAAAAACGCCGCATTCGATTCGCGTTCGGCAAAAATGGCGACAAGCACATTGGCGCCGGTCACTTCCGAGCGGCCCGAGGATTGCACATGGATCGCGGCGCGCTGGATCACGCGTTGAAACGCCGCGGTTGGCACGGCTTCCGAGCCTTCGACATCGGTCACAAGTGTTGACAGATCATCGTCGATAAAGCTGGCAAGTGTTTTGCGCAGCAGGTCTAGATCGACCGAGCAGGCCTTCATCACGCGGGCCGCGTCGGGTTCGTCGATCAGGGACAATAACAGATGTTCAAGCGTCGCCAATTCGTGGCGGCGCGAATTTGCAAGCGCCAAAGCGCCGTGAATGGCTTGTTCAAGCGTGGTCGAAAATGATGGCACTGGTTTCGTGCTCCTGTCCTGCGGGTCGAATGGTCCTTACGGCCCATCTCAACCATGACCTCATAGTGTAAAGGATCGGTTTTATTTCCCGATCTTCAAGCCCTAAATCGGCAAGTTTTCGGAATTTCGCGGTTAAGGTGTAAAAAGTGATCGTTGCGTCGCAGTTTGGGCCTAGAAGCTGTCCTTCATGCTGCGCAAACGCGCAAAAACTTCGGCGTCGCTGGCCAAAGTCATTCCTAACGTTGCTCTGATATAAGGGTCATTGGCGCGAAGAAAAGGGTTGGTCGCCAATTCTCCTGACAGGCGCGAGGGAACGGTGGCGCGACGCTCGGCGCGGGCTTTGGTAACCTTGGCGATGCGGGCCTGCAAGGCCTCGTTCTGCGGATCCACCGTTGCGGCAAAGGCAAGGTTCGAGGTGGTATATTCATGGCCCGAACAGATCAGTGTCTCGGGCGGCAGGGCGCGCAGCTTGGCAAGGCTTGCGAACATTTGATCTGGCGTGCCTTCAAACAACCGGCCACAGCCTGCGGCCATCAGGCTGTCGGCGGTAAAGGCAAAGCCCGAGCTGGGCAGATAAAACGCAATATGGCCAAGGGTATGGCCTGAAACATCCAGCACATGGGCCAGTTCCGTGCCAATGGCGATGCTGTCGCCTTCGGCCAATGCGCGCGTCAAAGGCGGCAGGCGGTGAGCATCGGCGGCTGCCCCCAGCACAGCGGCAGAGGTCGCCTCGACCAGAGCGGTGACGCCGTCGATATGATCCCAATGGTGATGGGTCAGCCAGATCGCATCCAAGCCCCAGCTGCGCTTTTGCAGCTCGGCCAAAATCGGGGCTGCGTCGGGCGCATCAATCAACACGGTTTCCCCCGAGCCTGCATCGTGCAACAGATAAGCGTAATTGTCTTTAAGGCAGGGGATGGTCACAAGCTCGAGGGTCATGGGCGGCCTTTCACAGGGGCAGGGACGGCAACGCAGGGTAGCCTTGCGGCGTGTTTTGGGTATGATTAAGCCAGTTTGGCGGGAAAGGTCTGGGTCTGCAATGCATCTTGATGTGCTTGATCTGCGCAACTTTTACTATCGCACCCGTTTGGGGCGCGTGGCGCAGCGGGCGATCCGAGATCAGCTGGTGCGGATGTGGCCGCCTGTCAAAGGCCAGACGGTGGCGGGCTTTGGCTTTGCCGTGCCCTTGTTGCGGCCCTATCTTGAGGATGCGCGGCGGGTGATCGGGCTGATGCCGGGGCCGCAGGGGGTGATGCCTTGGCCAGCGGGATTGGCGAATGTTTCGGTGCTTTGCGAAGAAACTCAATGGCCGCTGCCGACGGGGCATGTGGACCGGCTGGTGCTGATGCACGGGCTTGAGACATCAGACAACCCGACGGCTGTGCTTGAAGAGGCGCATCGGGTGCTGGGGCCGGGGGGGCGCATTGTGATCGTGGTGCCCAACCGCGCTGGACTTTGGGCGCGGCGCGACGCGACACCCTTTGGGCAGGGGCGTCCCTATTCGGTCCGCCAGTTGGAAGGCCAATTGAAGGAGCATGGCTTTCGGGTCGAGCGCAGCATGACGCTTTTGTTCGCGCCGCCCTCGGAAAGCCGGTTTTGGCTGCGCACTTCGGCATTTTGGGAAGACTTTGGCCGCAATCTGCCTTGGCTCGCGGGCGGCGTGCTGCTGGTCGAGGCCAGCAAGCAGATCTATGCCCCCACGCGCGGCACATTGGCCAAGGCCATGCGCCGCCCTCTGCGGGTACTGGAGGGCGTGGGGGCGGCGGTGCCAAGTCCGCACAGCCTGTCAGAGGCGATTGTCAGAGGCGATTGACCGTTAGCTGACTGTCGCCCAGTGCGATGGCATCCTCGATCAGGGGAATGCCCTCATCAACCACCGCCACGGTGACGCCGCCGATCCTGATCTCGGTGCTGTTGACCTCGACGCCATTGCCAGCGGTGTTGTAGTGGAAGCTGATGGGTCCGGTCAGGCCGGGATCGACGTTGATCGTCAGATGATCCTGGCCCAAGAGCTTGATATGCGCGGCCCCATTGGCGGCAAGCTCGGTTGCCGTCAGGTTCAGGGTAAGGTCGTCGGTCCCCAGATCGCCCGCTTCGCCGGTGTTGAAATACTGGCCCGCGCGGCCGACCAGCACATCATCGCCCGCCCCGCCTTTCATCGTGAGGATACCGGTGCCTGCGCGGGCCTCGATATGATCAATGCCGTCACCGCCCAGAAAGGTGGCATGGTCGGCGGCAGTCAGATTGGATGCGGTGCCATCATCGCGGATGAGGATTGAATCGTTGCCAGCCCCGCCATCGAAAACGACGTTGCCCAGAAGGCCGCCTTGATGGTCGGGCAGAGTATGAGCGCCAGAAGGGGCATTCATCACATAGCTGTCGTCGCCCGTGCCGCCATAGACAATATGGGCGGCTCCGGTGGCGGTAAAGCTGTCGTCGCCCGCGCCGAGATCGGCTACGACCTGTCCGGTTGCTGCGGTGGTGATCACATCATCGCCTGCCCCGGTGTTCAGAAAGGCATTGGTCTGGCCGACCAGATGATCCGGACCTGCGGTTCCCGTGACCGAATTCAGCACATTGCCGATCGGCGCTTGCCCAGTGCCGTCTACTGACGAGACGATCTGGATGGAGTTCAGGTCGAAACCCGTAACATCCTGCAATCGCAGGGTATTGGTCAGCATGGTTTGCGTGGCATCGGCGGGATGCCAGTGCAGGGTTACATCAGTATAGCCCTGCGCGGTGTTCTCGACGCTGCTGGCGTGATCAAAGATGTGGCTGGCATTCTGCCCGCCCGTGCTTTCCACCATCAGGTGATCCTGCGTTGGATCAAAATCGGTGATGACCATCGCATCAACCGTTGAATAGGCCGTGGGTTCGACCAGATTGATGGCAAAGCTGTCGTGGCCCGCGCCGCCGGTTGCAACCACCGGTCCGGTATCCGTGCCAAGGAAGTGGCTGCCGGCTCCGCTGAGAATCATCCTATCGTCGCCCGCACCCCCGTCCCCATGCGCGCCGAAAGAGAGTGCGATCACGTCATTGCCCGCGTCGCCTTGGGCAAAGGTGTTTTCGCCCGCAGAGATGAAGTCGCGGCCATCGCCGCCAAAGAGATGCGGGTCGAGGCCAAGGATGACTGAGCCGCCGCCCGACATCACATCATTACCGCTGTCACCAAAGGCCTGCCCTGCCGAAGCGGTCATCACATCATTGCCATCGCCGCCGTGGATCGTTGCATGTGGCCCCGAGGTGTAGCCAAATTCACTGGCGTTCAGCGTGTCATCGCCCCCATCGCCCCAACCGCTGGCGCTGGCGTTGATGTCCAGAAAATCGTGGCCGTCGCCGCCGTGGCTTTGGCTGCTGTCCAGCCCGGTCAGGCTGTCATCGCCAAGGCCGCCATAGGCGGTGCTGTCATCATGCGCGTCGATTGTGTCTTGGCCTTGATTGCCATAGCCGGTTGCCGTGCCCGTCAGGCTCAGGTGATCATCGCCCCCCCAGCCAGACAGAAGCCCGTGATCCGCCGCAAGCGTGTCAGCGCCCATGGTGCCGTGGACATGATCGGGGTCACTTGGATCAGGATGTTGCGGGTCGGTGGAATCACCCTGCGACGTATCACCGCCAGAGCCATCAAAAAGACTGTAAACACCGCCAAGCGCCAGCAGCGCGCCCCAAAAAAGAAGTTCCATCGTTACACCTGAAACTGAATGTTTTTCATCTTAGAGGCGATCTCGACATTTTGTAAAGAAAATTGTTTTAAATGAATTGGTTGCCCCAAAAAATATCCCCTGAAAGTGTTAACGTTTGGTGCGAGTTTACAAGGCGGAAACAATGCCAAGAATTTGCCGTCAAGTGAGGCACAGCCGATTTGCCTTGCCTGACTGAATTCTGCAGGCTGGCCTTGGTGATATGATTGCGCAAGTTTCTTTCGCCTTGCCTGTTGCGAGGCGGCGCTTGCTCTGCTAGAGACGCCCGAAATCGAAAGACGCATGCCCTAAGTATGCGCCGCAGTCGGGCTGAAATCCGAAGGCGGTCCACGCGAAGGGCCTAATTCAGCGGAAGGGTTGACGTGTCCGAACCAGCTTCAATCTCCTTGAACATCGCTTCGCGCTATGCGCAGGCCCTGTTCGAGATTGCAAAAGACGAAAAAGGCCTAGCAACGCTTGAGGCCGATACCGATGCGCTGGGGGCTGCTTTGACAGCCAGCCCCGAGCTTGCCGGCATGATCGCCTCGCCGGTCGTGACCCGCGAAGACCAATCGCGTGCCATGGCTGCCGTTGTGGCAGCAATGGGGCTTTCGTCCGCAATGGCGAACACCATCGCGCTGATGGCCAGCAAGCGCCGCTTGTTCGTGCTGCCGCAATTGGTGGCCAATCTGCGCGCTCGCATCGCGATTGAAAAAGGCGAAGTCACTGCCGAGGTTACCTCGGCCGCAGCTTTGTCGCCTGCACAGGCCACTGCACTGGTCGAAGCCTTGAAGGCCAAGGTCGGCAAGGACGTCAAATTGAACACTACCGTCGATGAAAGCCTCATCGGTGGTCTAATCGTCAAGCTCGGCTCGACCATGATCGACACCTCGGTCAAGGCGAAGCTCGCGGCACTTCAGAATGCAATGAAAGAGGTTGGGTGATGGGAATTCAGGCTGCTGAGATCTCTGCGATCCTTAAGGAGCAGATCAAGAACTTCGGCAAGGACGCTGCTGTGGCAGAAGTCGGCCGTGTGCTGTCCGTAGGGGATGGTATCGCGCGCGTTCACGGCTTGGACAATGTCCAAGCAGGTGAGATGGTGGAATTCCCCGGCGGGATCCGCGGCATGGCGCTGAACCTTGAAGTCGACAACGTTGGTGTTGTTATCTTCGGTTCCGACCGTGACATCAAAGAAGGCGATACCGTCAAGCGCACCAAGTCCATCGTGGACGTTCCAGTTGGCAACGGCCTGTTGGGCCGCGTTGTTGACGGCCTTGGCAACCCGATCGACGGCAAAGGCCCGATCGAGTCGACCGAGCGTCGCATTGCTGACCAAAAAGCACCGGGCATCATTCCGCGTAAGGGTGTGCACGAGCCAATGGCAACCGGCCTTAAGGCTGTTGACGCTATGATCCCAGTTGGCCGTGGCCAGCGCGAATTGATCATCGGTGACCGTCAGACCGGCAAAACCGCCGTGGCTTTGGACACCATTCTGAACCAGAAGTCCTATAACGAGGCTGCTGGCGACGACGAAAACAAAAAGCTGTACTGCATCTATGTAGCTATCGGTCAAAAGCGTTCGACCGTTGCGCAGTTGGTGAAGAAGCTGGAAGAAACCGGCGCGATTGACTACACAATCGTGGTGGCAGCTACCGCATCCGACCCAGCACCTTTGCAGTTCCTTGCGCCCTATTCGGCAACCGCAATGGCGGAGTTCTTCCGCGACAACGGCCGCCATGCGCTGATCATCTATGATGACTTGTCCAAGCAGGCCGTGTCTTATCGTCAGATGTCGCTGTTGCTGCGCCGCCCACCAGGCCGCGAAGCCTATCCTGGCGACGTTTTCTATCTGCACAGCCGCTTGCTGGAGCGGTCGTCGAAACTGAACGCCGATTTCGGTTCGGGCTCGCTGACAGCTTTGCCGATCATCGAAACCCAAGGCGGCGACGTTTCGGCCTTTATTCCAACCAACGTGATCTCGATCACCGACGGCCAGATCTTCTTGGAAACCGAATTGTTCTACCAAGGCATCCGCCCTGCTGTGAACACCGGTCTGTCGGTTTCGCGCGTGGGATCTTCGGCACAAACCAACGCTATGAAGTCGGTGGCTGGTAAAGTGAAACTGGAACTGGCGCAGTATCGCGAAATGGCTGCCTTTGCGCAGTTCGGTTCGGATCTTGACGCTTCGACCCAGGCTTTGTTGAACCGTGGCGCCCGCTTGACCGAACTGATGAAGCAGCCGCAATACGCGCCGCTGACCGGTTCCGAAATCGTTTGCGTGATCTTTGCAGGCACCGCCGGTTACCTCGACAAAGTCGCGGTGAAAGACGTTGGCCGCTATGAAGCTGGTTTGCTGAAGCACCTGCGTGGGGCTGGCAAGGCGCTGTTGGATGACATCACCAACAACGACCGCAAAGTCTCGGGCGATCTGGAAAAAGCAATCCGCGCAGAGCTTGACGCTTTCGCGAAAGACTTCGCCTGAGGGCGGGGCAGGGGAGATAAAGCATGCCCAGCCTTAAGGACTTAAAAAACAAAATTGCGAGTATCAAGAATACGCGCAAGATCACCAAGGCGATGCAGATGGTCTCTGCGGCGAAGCTTCGCCGTGCCCAAGAAGCTGCTGAAGCTGCCCGGCCCTATGCCGAGCGGATGAATGCAGTGATGGGCGGCTTGGCTGCCTCGGTTGGCACTTCGCCGACAGCGCCCCGGCTTTTGGCCGGGACGGGGTCGGACAAAGTGCAGCTTTTGGTTGTGATGACCTCGGAACGTGGTCTGGCTGGCGGGTTCAACTCGAACATCGTCAAACTGGCCCGCAACCGCGCAAACGAGCTGCTTGCAGCTGGCAAAACGGTCAAGATCTTGACCGTTGGCAAAAAAGGGCGTGAACAACTGCGCCGTGATTATGCTGCCTATATGGTTGGCCATATTGACATGTCAGAGGTCAAGCGGGTGGGCTATGTCAACGCGCAGGCAATTGCGCGTGATGTGTTGTCGCGGTTCGAGGCTGGTGAATGCGATGTGGTGACGATCTTCTATAGCCGGTTCCAATCGGTTATCGCGCAGATCCCAACCGCGCAGCAAATCATTCCGGCTCAGTATGAAGGCGGCGCTATTTCGGCGCTTTATGATTACGAGCCCAGCGAAGAAGCCATTCTGGCTGATTTGCTGCCGCGTGGAGTTGCGACGCAATTCTTTACCGCTCTGCTGGAAAACGGCGCCTCTGAACAGGGCGCGCGGATGAGCGCTATGGACAACGCGACGCGCAACGCAGGCGATATGATCACCAAATACACGACCATCTATAACCGCTCGCGCCAAGCTGCGATCACCACCGAGCTTATCGAAATCATCGCGGGCGCCGAGGCGCTCTGAGAAACCGGAGAAACATTATGGCAAAAGCACCGAAAGCAGCTGCCGCGGCAGGCAAGATCACTCAGGTGATCGGCGCCGTGGTTGATGTGCAGTTCGAAGGCGCACTTCCCGCAATTTTGAACGCACTGACCTGTGACAACAACGGCAAGCAGTTGGTCCTTGAAGTGGCCCAGCACCTTGGCGAAAACACCGTTCGCGCCGTGGCTATGGATGCGACCGAAGGTCTGGTTCGTGGCGCAGGCGTCACCGACACCGGCGCGCCTATTCAGGTGCCCGTCGGCAAGGCAACGCTTGGCCGGATCATGAACGTCATCGGCGAGCCCGTTGACGAGCGTGGCCCTGTCAATGCAACCGAAACCCGCTCGATCCACCAGCCGGCTCCGACCTTTGCGGAACAGGCAACCGAAAGCCAGATCCTTGTGACCGGCATCAAGGTGATCGACCTTTTGGCTCCCTATACCAAGGGCGGCAAAATCGGTCTGTTCGGCGGCGCAGGCGTTGGCAAGACCGTTCTGATCATGGAACTGATCAACAACATCGCAAAAGTGCACTCGGGCGTGTCCGTGTTCGCCGGTGTTGGCGAGCGGACCCGTGAAGGCAACGACCTTTATCACGAGATGATCGAATCCGGCGTTATTGACTTGGAAGACATGACCAAGTCGAAAATCGCGCTTGTTTACGGCCAGATGAACGAACCACCAGGCGCGCGTATGCGTATCGCTTTGTCGGGTCTGACCATGGCAGAGCAGTTCCGCGACGAGACCGGCGCAGACGTTTTGTTCTTTGTGGACAACATCTTCCGCTTTACCCAAGCCGGTTCGGAAGTTTCGGCTTTGCTTGGCCGTATTCCTTCCGCTGTGGGCTATCAGCCAACGCTGGCAACCGACATGGGTATGATGCAGGAGCGCATCACCTCGACCAAGAACGGCTCGATCACCTCGGTGCAAGCCGTTTATGTTCCTGCCGATGACTTGACCGACCCTGCTCCAGCAACCTCGTTTGCGCACCTTGACGCAACCACGGTTCTGGATCGCTCGATCTCGGAAAAAGGCATCTATCCGGCTGTGGACCCACTTGGCTCGACCTCGCGTCTGCTCGACCCGCTGATCATCGGTGAAGAGCATTACACCGTGGCAACCGACGTTCAAAAGGTGCTTCAGCGCTATAAATCGCTGCAAGACATCATCGCCATCCTTGGCATGGACGAACTTTCGGAAGACGACAAAACCGCCGTGGCCCGTGCGCGTAAGCTCGAGCGTTTCTTGTCGCAGCCTTTCGACGTGGCAAAGATCTTCACCGGCTCTGACGGTGTGCAGGTTCCGCTGGAAGACACCATCCGGTCGTTCAAGGCTGTTGTGGCGGGTGAATACGATCACCTGCCGGAAGCTGCCTTCTACATGGTTGGTGGCATCGACGACGTTATCGCCAAAGCACAGCGTCTTGCCGCTGCTGCGGCATAAGGGGGCGACATGGCTGGAACGCTGCAATTTGACCTTGTGTCGCCGGAACGTAGGCTTGCCTCTGTTGTCGCGACCGAAGTCAACATCCCTGGCGCCGATGGCGACCTGACGGCGATGGAGGGGCATGCACCCACCATCACCACCCTGCGGGCTGGCGTGTTGAAAATCGCCTCGGCTGATGGTGTGAAGTCCTTTGTGGTCACCGGCGGTTTCGCCGAGATCTCGGCCTCTTCGGTTTCGGTTTTGGCCGAACGTGCGGTACCGGTTGAAGAGTTGACCGCGGCGCTGATGGATCAGCTGATTGCGGATGCCTCTGAAGCAACGGCGGTTGCCGTTGACAAGGATGCCGCTGACAAGGCCATGGCCGATCTGGTGGCGATGCGCGCAGCTGCTGGCTTCTGATTATGCCTTTTTAGATAAAAGCCCCGCAATTTGCGGGGCTTTTTCTATTTTCTCTCCACCTTAGCGCGAAACTCTTGTTAGATTGCTTCAAGGTCGGGGTTATTATGAAACGTATCGCGTCAAGTTCAGTGGGTATTCTGCAAGGCTCACGGGTTTTGTTTGCCGATTTTGCAGTCGGCGGCATGATGTGGACAGGACAGGGCGAACGCGAAAGTCGCCATCTCGTCACCTTTGCAGAGGCGTTTGTCGCCCCACCTACCGTGCATGTTTCGATCTCGATGTGGGATATGGACAATCAGCATAACGCGCGCGCTGATATCAGTGCCGAGCATGTCTCAGAGATAGGGTTTCAACTGGTTTTTCGCACTTGGGGCGATAGCCGCATCGCCCGCGTGCGCGCCGATTGGATGGCCATCGGTGCGGCGAAAGATGAAGACGACTGGCAGCTTTATTAAAAGCTATAGGCCAGTCGCAGCCCGCCCCAATGCTGGCCTTTGACCATAATCGGCGCAGAGACGTCTTTCATCATTACAAATTTTCCGCCGCCCATATCGCGGCGATAGATCTGCATCAGGAAGGGTGCGGTCGAGCGGCCCGCCCCCAAGCCGACGCGGTCATCAAACACCCGCCGGTTGCGGCAATGGGCGGCGTTCCACACCGGATCAGAGCCCTGCTTGGCCGAGAATTTTCGGTTATGGGTGGGAAGATAGCCATTTTGATCGACAGCGGCGCAGAACACCACCCGCGGATCAAGATCTAAGGCGCTTTCCAGCACGGGTGGGAAATAGCGGTCGGTGATTGGCGTAAAGCGCGCCATCAGCTGCGGTGGATTGCTGCCCTCGATCGGGGTATAGTCGGTGCGGAAGAGGCTGTGCATGCTGATTTCTTCGGCATCAACTGCTTGTTCCAGCATCTCTCCCAGTGTTTGGGCGCGGGTTTGCACCTCTGAGATCAGGTTTTGGTCTGCTGTGGTGCCCCCAATTTCGAAGGCGCGCTGCACCATCGTATCGCCCAGTTTCATCAGGCCGTTCACGCGTCGGCGCGCCTCGCCAACCAGATTGGCTTGGCCCCGACCATCCTCGATAATAGTGTCAAACTTTGGTCCAAAGCTTTGGATTGCGCTGCGCATGGCATCGGCCTGCTGCTTGACCTCGACCAGCGTTTCCGCCCCGGATTGCGATTGGGTCTCCATCGCCGTCAGCGCGGTTTCTGCGGCAGTCAGCTCTTTCAGGCCGGTCGCTGCCGAGCCAATAATGCCCTGCGCTTCGGTTTGCAACGCGCGGATTTCGCGTTCCAGAGTGGTGGCTGTGGTCGAGATGCCTGCGGCCGAATCAGTGGTCTGCTGTGCCAAAATTTTGATCGCGTCGGCGACAACGGCAAAACCACGGCCATTTTCGCCCGCGCGCGCAGCCTCGATCTTGGCATTGATCGCCAGCAGCTGCACCTCGCGCGCGATCGACAGGATGCGGCGGTTTTGTGATTGTGCTTCGGTCACGGCGCGGTCCACCGAGGCCAGTTTCGCCTCGACCTCTGTCACCCAATTCAGCACAAATTTGCTAGAGCCTGTGGCGGTTTGCAACTTGCCGGTCAAATCTTGCAGCGCGGCAATCAAGCCTGACATTGCGGTGTCAATATGGTCTGTGCCCCCCAACATCGAGTTGCTGAC
>NZ_DAIPZF010000021.1:0-59759 GCF_036782355.1 Cypionkella sp. | reverse complement strand
CCTAGGCTAGACGTTATTCAAGACGGGTCTAAAGAATGGGTCAGAACCGCCTTTAATTCGGCGATTCTGAAGCGCGCTTTTGCTCT
Organism: Cypionkella sp.; assembly: GCF_036782355.1. Taxonomy (NCBI): domain Bacteria; kingdom Pseudomonadati; phylum Pseudomonadota; class Alphaproteobacteria; order Rhodobacterales; family Paracoccaceae; genus Cypionkella; species Cypionkella sp. The sequence continues at coordinate 59,673 of NZ_DAIPZF010000021.1, read as the reverse complement.
TTATGCGCCACGGCTGCGGGTAGAACGCAAAGCATTTCATAAAGTAGATTTGCTGCTACCAAAGCCGTTGTTCCGGCCATATCATAGGGTGGAGAGACTTCGACCAGATCGCAGCCGATCAGATTAAGCCCAGCACAGCCGCGAATAATCTCAAGGCCTTGCCAAATCGTCAGCCCGCCGATTTCTTGTGTGCCGGTCCCGGGTGCAAAGGCGGGGTCAAGACTGTCGATATCATAGGTCAAATAAACCGGCGTGTCGCCGATTTTATCACGGATCTGCGCCATCAGAGGCGCAAGCGATTTATACCAGCAGTCTTCGGCCTGAATAACAGTCCATCCATTCTTGCGCCCCCAATTGAAGTCATCAGGGGAATAGCCGGTACCGCGCAGGCCAATCTGGAACACTTTGTCATTTTGCAAACAGCCGTCTTCAAAGGCGCGACGGAACGGCGTTCCATGGGCAATCTTTTCGCCAAACATCTCATCGTTAATATCGGCATGAGCATCGACATGGATCAAAGCCACCGGCCCATGTTTTTTGGCCATTGCCCGCAAAATCGGCCATGTCAGCGTATGGTCGCCCCCCAGTGTCAGCGGGATCGCATTATGGCTTAAAACCTCATCATAATGCGCAGTTATAATATCAACTGATTTCTTCAGATCAAAGGTATTGATCGCAACATCGCCAATATCGGCCACCTGCATTGCCTCAAACGGCGCAGAGCCAGTTGCCATATTGTAAGGCCGCAGCATGACGCTTTCAGCACGAATTTGGCGCGGCCCATGGCGGGTGCCCGAGCGGTTGGAGGCACCAATATCCATAGGAATTCCAATAAAGCAGGCATCCAAACCTGCGGCCGAGGTTGCCGCTGGTAGCCGCATCATCGTGGTTGGGCCGCCAAAGCGCGGCATATCATTACCACCGAGTGGCTGATTATAAGCGGAGGCTGTTGGATTTGTCATCGCGGTCTCACCAAAGTCAGGGCATCTTTGACAAGCTGCCAGTTTTGGTAGGGGCTGCATAGGCCAAACCCACACCTTTTGCAGAGCGATGGCTTAATCTTGCACGCGAAGCTTTGCCTATTCGAACGATTGCGCTCAATTGGCCGAAATGGGCTTGGCCTTATCAGCCGCCTCGGCCAAGCTCTGCAAAAAGGCAAAGGGCACAGCATGACAGATTTTCTTATCATTGGCGGCGGTATCGCAGGCGTTTCGGCAGCGGCACGGCTGTCGCATCTAGGCTCGGTCGTGCTGCTCGAGGCCGAACCCGCGCTTGCGCATCATGCCTCTGGCCGTTCGGCCGCGCTTTACGAGCCGCGCTATGGCCTTGCCCCGGTGGTCGAACTCTCGTTGGCCTCGGGCGACTATTTTCGCAGCACACCCAATATCCTGTCGCCGCGCGGGATGATGATCCTTGGCAAAGCCGGCGAAGATGCGGCCTTTGCCCATGACATCGCCTCGATGGAGCTGCCCGAGGTTTCGGTCGATGAGGCCCGCGCGCTGGTGCCGATTTTGAACCCGCAGGTCGTCAAACGCGCAGCCAAGGCCGATCATGCTTGGGACATCGACACCGATCTTTTGCTGCAAGGCTTTGCCCGCGAAGCCCGCCAAAATGGCGCGCAGCTGCTGACGAGCGCGCGGGTGACGGCGATCGGCAAAACCGCCACTGGTTGGCAGCTGCAAACCAGCGCTGGCGATTTCGCGGCCACCACCCTGATCAATGCCGCCGGCGCTTGGGTGGACGAGGTGGCAAAACTGGCCGGCGTCGCGCCCTTGGGGTTTCAGCCCAACCGCCGCTCGATGGCGCGCATCCCCGCCCCCGCAGGGCTGGATGTCAGCGGCTGGCCGATGATGTTTGGCTGTGGCGAGACATGGTACGCCAAGCCTGACGCAGGCGCGCTGATCGTCTCGCCCGCCGAAGAACACCCGATGCCGCCGCATGACGCTTGGGCCGACGACATGGTCTTGGCCGAAGGGCTTGCGCGCTATGAGGAAATGGTCACCGAACCGGTGACGCGGCTGATCTCGAACTGGGCGGGGCTGCGCACCTTTTCACCCGACCGCTCGCTGGTGATTGGCCGCGATGTCGATCAGCCCGATTTCTTTTGGCTCGCAGGCCAGGGCGGCTATGGCTTTCAATCCGCCCCCGCCGCCAGCCAATTGGCCGCCGATCTTTTGGGCGAAGGTCGCTCGCCGCTGGGCGCCAGCCTGATCGCCGCCCTGTCGCCGGCGCGCTTTGCATGACGACACCGGACACCCTGCCCGATGGCCGCCGCCTGCCCGCCGCAGCCCAGCGCAACGCGGCCCCCATCTTGCACCTGCTGCAAGGCCAAAACCTGCACGGCCCACTGTTGGAAATCGCCTCGGGCTCGGGTCTGCATGCCGCCCATTTTGCCGCAGCCCTGCCACAGGTGATCTGGCAGCCGACCGATCTTGCGCCGCAGAACCTGGCCTCGATCACCGCTTGGACGCAGGCGCTGCCCAATGTGCTGCCCGCACTCACGCTGGACGCCTGCGCGCCCGGCTGGCACCGCCGCTTTGCCCCGCAAAACGCGGTTTTGCTGGTGAACCTTTTGCATCTGATCTCGGCCCCTGCCGCAGAAATCCTGCTGGCCGAGGCCGCCGCCTGCCTTGCCCCAAAGGGGCGCTGCTTTTTCTACGGCCCCTTCCTGCGCGATGGCCAGACCACCTCGGCAGGCGATGCCGATTTTGATGCCGCCCTGCGCGCCCAAGACCCCGCAATCGGCTACAAGGATCTGGCTTGGGTGACAGAAAGGCTGGCACGGGCCGGCCTTGCCTGCCAGATCACCCCAATGCCCGCCAACAACCTGATGCTGATCGCCAATCACATTCAATAAATCGCATTTAATTGACTCATGTCAAAGCAGCCTGCCAGCCCCCCTGCCAAACAGGGCGCATAAAAGGAGCCTGCCATGAGCTACAAAGACAAATCCGCCCAAATGCGTGCCGAGCTGCGGGCGATGAACAAACTGATCCCACAAACCTCGGCAGCCTTCGCGGGCCTGTCGAAAGCTGCCAAAGAAGAGGGCACGCTTTCGGACAAAGAACGCGAATACATCGCCCTCGCCATCGGCATCAGCCAACGCTGCGAACCCTGCATCAGCTTTCACGTCGAGGCTTTGCAGAAAACCGATGCAACCCGCGCCGATCTCTCTGCACTTTTGGCGATGTGCATCCAAATGGGCGGCGGCCCGGCGCTGATGTATGCCGCCCATGCGCTGGCCGCTTGGGATGAAATGGCGGGCTAAGTCCCTGCCCTGCCAAAGAATAGGAATTCTTTAAAACCTGCGACGGAACCAGCCGCGCCTGACGTTTACATCACATGCAAGAAATAGAATTTAAGGAAACGCCATGAAAATCCTGCTGACCCTGACCGCCCTGCTGCTCTCAACCCCCGCCGCCTTTGCCCAAACCGGCATGCCCGGCGCGCATTTCATCGAGAACTGGGATCTCGACGGCAACGGCGCCGTCACAGCCGCCGAAATCGCCGAAAAACGCAGCGACGTTTTCGCAAGCTTTGACGCCGATGAAAACGCCAGCCTCTCGGCCGCAGAATACGCCTTGTTTGACGAGGCCCGCGCCAATGATCAGGCGCAAATGGGCGGTGGCCACGGCAAGGGCATGCAAAATCTCGAGGCCCCCATGCAGCGCAGCTTCAACGACTCCGATGCCGACGGCGAGGTCAGCGCTTCGGAATGGGCCGCAGCCAGCCCCAAGATGTTCGCAGCCCTTGATCGCAACGGCGACGGCAGCATCACCACCGCGGACTTCGGCGCGAACTAAGTCGGTCCCAACCAAAAATCAGGCGGCAGGTCCCCCCTGCCGCCTTTCATCTTGGCCCAAATATCCTGGGGGAGCGCAGCGGGGGCAAAGCCCCCTCAACCGTCCAGCCGGATGCGCGCATTGGCAGGATCAAACGGGCTGTCTTCGGTCACAACACAGTCCCACAGCGCGCGATTGATCCGCACCTGCAACTTCTGCCCCGTCACCGCCAGATCAGGCCGCACATAGCCCATGCCGATCTGCTTGCCAAAGGCCACCGAATAACCGCCCGAGGTCAGGCGGCCAATCTTCTCGCCCTGATGGATCAAGGCTTCCTTGCCCCAAGGGTCGGTATCGGCAGGCCCGTCAATCAGCAGCGTCACGCATTTCGACCGAATCCCCAGATCCAGCATCGCCTGCTTGCCGTGGAATTCCTTGCTCAGATCCACAAAGCGGTCCAAAGCGGCCTCAAGCGGGGTGGCGTCGCGGCCCAATTCATTGCCAAAGGCGCGATAGCTTTTCTCTTGGCGTAGCCAGTTTTGCGCCCGCGCCCCCACCAGCTTCATGCCGTGCTTTTCGCCCGCCTTCAGCAGCAAATCCCAAAGATAGCGCTGCATCTCGATAGGGTGGTGCAATTCCCAGCCCAATTCGCCGGTATAGGCCACACGGATCGCATTCACCGGACACATGCCCAGCTCGATCTTGCGCGCCGATAGCCAAGGAAAGCGCTTATTCGACAGCGCGGTTTCGGGGAATTCGTCTTTGATGACTTCGGCCAAAATCTTGCGCGCATTCGGGCCTGCAAGCGCAAAGACGCCCCATTGCGTGGTGACATCCTGAATTTCGATATAGCCAAACTCGGGCGCCTTATCCTCGGCGCATTTGCGCAGATAATCGGCGTCATAGGCGGTCCAAGCCCCGGCCGAGACAAGGTAATAGTCATTCTCGCCATTGCGCACGATGGTATATTCGGTGCGCGTGGTGCCCTGCGGGGTCAGCGCATAGGTCAGATTGATCCGCCCCACCTTTGGCAGCGCGTTGCAGGTGAACCAATCCAGAAACGCCGTCGCGCCGGGGCCTTTGACCACATGCTTGGTAAAGGCCGTCGCATCAATCAGGCCTGCGGTTTCGCGAATGGCCTTTGCCTCTTCAACCGCATATTGCCACCAGCCCCCGCGCCGGAATGAGCGCGAATTATGGTCGAAATCCTCGGGCGCGTTCAGCGGGCCGTAATAGATCGGACGCTCCCAGCCGTTGACCTGACCAAATTGCGCGCCCAGCGCCTTTTGGCGGTCATAGACCGGGGCGGTGCGCAAGGGGCGGCAGGCTTCACGCTCTTCATCAGGATGGTGCAGAATGAAAACGTGGTCGTAGCATTCCTCATTCTTGCGCGCCGCATATTCGGTGGTCATCCAAGAGCCATAGCGGCGCGGATCAAGGCTGGCCATGTCGATCTCGGCCTCGCCGTGCACCATCATCTGGGCAAGGTAATACCCCGTGCCGCCCGCCGCCGTGATGCCAAAGCTAAAGCCTTCGGCGATCCACATATTGCGCAGACCGGGCACCGGGCCAACCAATGGGTTGCCATCGGGGGTATAGCAGATCGGACCGTTGAAATCATCCTTCAACCCCACCACTTCCGAAGACGGAATGCGGTGGATAAAGTCCATATATTCTTTCTCGATCCGCTCGAGGTTCAGCGGGAACAGATCGGCGCGGAAGCTGTCGGGCACCGAATATTCAAAGCGCGCCGGCGCGCCCTTCTCGTAAGGGCCAAGGATCCAGCCGCCACGCTCTTCGCGCACATACCATTTGGCATCGGCGTCACGCAGCACCGGGTGCTCGGGGTTGTTCTTGCGGTATTCTTGCAGCATCGGATCGGGTTCGGTGACAATGAACTGATGCTCGACAGGGATCGCGGGGATCTTGATGCCCAACAGTTTCGCAGTGCGCTGCGCGTGGTTGCCGGTGGCGGTGACCACATGCTCGGCGCGGATCTCGAACTTTTCTTCCGAGGCGACCAGATTGCCGCCCTTATCAACCATGCGCGTGCAAGACACGATCCATTCAGACCCCGTCCATTTATAGCCATCCACCTGAATCTTGCGCTCGATGGTGGCGCCGTGCTGACGCGCGCCTTTGGCCATGGCTTGGGTGACATCGGCAGGGTTAATATAGCCGTCTTGTGGGTGGTAAAGCGCGCCGATCAGATCATCGGTGCGCACCAAGGGCCAGCGGTCCTTGATCTGCGCGGGTGTGAGGAATTCATGGTAAACCCCCGCCGTCTCGGCCACCGAGGAATAGAGCATGTATTCGTCCATACGCTCGGCTTTTTGCGCCATGCGCAGGTTGCCTACCACCGCAAAACCGGCATTCAGGCCGGTTTCAGCCTCAAGCGATTTGTAAAAATCGACCGAGTATTTGTGGATATGGGTGGTGGCATAAGACATGTTGAACAAGGGCAGCAGGCCAGCCGCATGCCAAGTCGAGCCCGAGGTCAGCTCGTCACGCTCGACCAACATGGTATCCCAACCGGCTTTGGCCAGATGATAGGCGATCCCGTTGCCGACAGCACCGCCGCCGACGACCAAGGCTTTGACATGGGTTTTCATAAGCGACTCCCCCGAAGGATGGACAAAAGATTTGGCCCATATGTGCCCGATGCAGGGGGGCACGGGCAAGGGCCGCCGACACTCGCCAGATAAAAACGACATGGGTGGTGAAAAACGGCAATCGGCCCGAAGAATCTGAGTTTCATTAATCGCGAATTCACCTTCCCACTGTTCAATGGGCGCATCTTCACGCGTCAGGTCCAAGGTTTTTTGGCAATGCTTGGATTCCTGCGCGCAGACCACAAGAGGAGTGCCTATGCTTAAAACCCTAAAGTCTCTGCGCCTTGGCGCTGTGCTTGCCGCTTTTGCGGCCCCCACTTTGGCCGAAACCGCACATCATTGGACCTATGAGGGCGCCGAAGGCCCAGATCATTGGGCAGAGGTGGCCGAAGGCGCGGGCGCTTGCGCTGCGGGCCAAGAACAATCGCCCATCAATCTGGCCGGCGCCTTGCCCGCCGATGCGCCCGATGTCACGATCGGTTGGGCAAGCAACACCGATTGGTCAGTGCAAAACAATGGCCATACCATTCAGCTAAACCCCGCCGGCGATGCGGGGAAAATTAGCGTAGATGGCAAAGATTATGCGCTGTTGCAGCTGCATTTCCACCATCCGGCCGAACACGCTATCGGCGGGATGCGCTCGCCAATGGAAGCGCATTTTGTTCATAAGGCCGCAGATGGTGCTTTGGCGGTGATTGGCGTGATGCTGGTCGGTGGCGGCCAAGCGGGCTGGATGGATAAAATCATGGCTGTGGCACCATCGACCCCCGAGAGTGTGGTTTGGGGTATGCAAGACCCGCGGGTGCTTTTGCCACCGGATCGCAATTTTTTCCGCTATCAAGGCTCCCTAACCACGCCGCCTTGTTCGGAGGTGGTGCTTTGGACGGTGCTGCACCAACCCGTTGCGGTCTCGGATGCAGCGCTTGCAGCCTTTGCCGCGCTGTACGAGATGAACGCAAGACCCTTACAGCCGCTAAACCGCCGATTTTTGCTGACCGAATGATCAGCGCCGAAACGCCGAGATAATGGCCGCGGCGGCAAAGCATATGGCCGCGGCCGAGACGATGGACGGCCCGGCGGGGGTGTCTTGCCATAGCGATAGGCTTAGCCCCGCAAGGCAGGCCAGCGCGCCAATGACACTGGCTATGACCGCCATGGCCTCGGGCGTGCGCGACACCGCTCGCGCCGCTGCGGCCGGAATGATCAACATCGCCGCGATTAAAAGCGCGCCGACGATCTTTAGCGCCACCGCCACCACCAACGCCAACGCCAGCGTCAGCACCAAGCGCTCGCGGTCGGGGTTCAGCCCCGAGGCATGCGCCAGATCTTCGCTGAGCGTCGCGGTCAAAAGCGCCTGCCAGCGCCAAACCAACAGCCCCAGCACAATCACAGCCCCGCCCCAGATAAAGCCAAGATCCATCGGCGTCACCGCCAGAATATCGCCAAACAAATAGCTTGAAAGATCCGCCCGTACCCCCGGCACATAGGAAATCGCCACCAAACCAAAGGCCAGCGCCGAATGCGCCAAAACCCCCAGCGTGGTGTCCATCGCCCAGCCCTTTGCCGCCAAGGTCGAGACCGTCAGCGCCATGGTCAGCGCCACGATCAAAGTGCCCGCCGCAATCGGCAGATGCAGCGCCAGCGCCATGGCCACGCCCAAAATCGCCGCGTGGCTGGTGGCGTCGCCGAAATAGGCCATCCGCCGCCAGACCACAAAACTGCCCAAAGGCCCCGTCGCCACGGCAAGCCCAAGCCCCGCCAGCCCCGCCCGGATCAGAAAATCATCAATCATGCGCGTGATCCTCGTGGGCGTGATGCGAATGGCCGTGGCCGTGGTCATGGCTGTGGTCGTGCTGATGCTGGTAAAGCGCCAGCGCCCCCTTGGTGCCCAAACCAAACAGCGCGCGATATTCCGGCGCGTTTGACACCACCCGCGGCGTGCCCTCGCAGCAGATATGGCCGTTCAGGCAGATCACCCGATCCGAGGCCGCCATCACCACATGCAGATCATGGCTGACCATCAAAATCGCCGCCCCCGTCTGCGCCCGCACCTCTTCGATCAGACGGTAGAACGCCGCCTCGCCGGGCTGGTCAAGGCCTTGGGTCGGCTCGTCCAAGATCAGGATCTGCGGGTCTGACAGCAGCGCGCGCGCCAAAAGCACGCGCTGAAACTGCCCACCGGACAGCGCCGCCATCTGCCGCGCCTCGACATCGGGCAGACCCACCCGCACCAGCGCCGCCGTGGCCTCGGCATCGCTGACCCGCTTGGGCAGCGACAAGAACCGCCGCACCGTCATCGGCATCGAGCGATCGACGCTCAGCTTTTGCGGCACATACCCCAGGCGCAGCCCCAGCGCCCGCCTGACCTGCCCCGCCGACAGCGGCACAATCCCCAAAAGCGCGCGCAACAGCGTCGATTTGCCCGAACCATTCGGCCCCAGAATGGTGACAATCTCGCCCGCCTCGATCGCCAAAGAGATGCCCGACAGCACCTCGGCGCCGCCAAAGCGCACGGCAAGGTTTTGCGCTGACAACAGGCTCATGCCGCAGCCCCTTGGCAGGCGGCACAAAGGCCCAAGGCCTCGATGGTGCTGCGTTCAATCACAAAGCCGCTCTGCTCTGCCGAGGCCGCAAGCGCCTCGATCACCGGGCTTGCAGCCGCCTCGGCGACCAGATTGCACTGGCGGCAGATCAGAAAGGCCGGCGCATGGGCCTCGCCGGTATGCATGCAGGCGGCAAAGGCGTTCAGGCGCTGAATGCGGTGGGCAAGGCCTTGATCTGTCAGGAATTCAAGCGCGCGATAGGCCACGGGGGGCTGGTTGCCAAAGCCATCCGCCGCCAGCCGTTCCAGCACCTCATAGGCCCCCAAAGCGCGATGGTTTTCCAGCAAAATCTCGAGCGTGCGGCGGCGCACCGGGGTCAGCCGCAGCCCCTTTTGCTGCACCATCGCCTCGGCGCGCGCCAAGGCCTCGGCGCTACAGGCGGCGTGGTCGTGCTGGGCAAAGGCCAAATCCGGCGCTTCGCATCCAAGGCAGGTGCTGTGATCTGACATCGCGGCCTCTTGACTGTTATGATATAACATAATACACCCACCTCCAGCGACTGAAAAGGGATAACCATGCGTTATATCATATCACTTCTATTGACCAGCCTCGCCCTGCCCGCTTGGGCGCAGGTGCCGCAGGTCGTGACCGATGTTCCGCCGGTGCAGGCCCTGACAGCGCAGGTGATGGGCACGCTTGGCACGCCAGTTTTGCTGCTGGAAAAGGGCGCAGACGAGCATGACTTTGCCCTGCGCCCCAGCCAAATGCGCGATATCGCGACCGCAGATCTGGTGGTTTGGGTGGGCCCCGAGCTGACGCCTTGGCTGGACCGCGCTTTGGCGGCAAACCCTGCGCCTGCCTTGGCGCTGCTGGATGATCCGGCCACCCAGACCCAGACCTACGCCCCGGGTCACGCCGAAGAGGAAGGCTCTGGCATCGACCCGCATGCCTGGCTGAACCCACAAAACGCCATTGCTTGGCTCGACCTGATCGCCGCCCGCCTTGCAGCCCTCGACCCCGAACATGCCACAACCTATGCCGCAAATAGTGCTGCCGCCAAAGCGCGTGTTGCCGCAATGGACACCGAGATTGCAGCCGCGCTTGCGCCTTTGACTGACAAAAGTTTCGTCACCTTTCACGCGGCTTATGGCTATTTCACCGCGCGGTATCAGCTTCAGGCTGCGGCCTCGCTGGCCTTGGGCGATGCCTCTGCCCCCGGGGCGGCACGGATGTCCGAGCTTGCCGCGCAACTGCGTGCCGGCCATTACAGCTGCGCCTTCCCCGAGATGCAGCATGACCCTGCTTTGCTGACCCAGATCATGGCGGGCAGCAACACCAAACTGGGCGCGGCCCTTGATCCTGTCGGCTCAAGCCTCGACTTTGGCCCCGATGCCTATGATGCCCTGATGCGGGGCCTTGCGAAAAACCTCAGCGATTGCCTGTATCCATAGCTTGACCCAGAGCAAATTTTCAGCCCTTCTCCGGCGCAGGGCGCAAGGGGCACAAATGACGAGTTTTGGAACCACAAAAGACGGCACGCAGGTGCATAAGATCAGCCTTGCTGCGGGGGATCTGCGGGTCGATCTGCTGACGCATGGCGCGCGGGTGCAATCGGTGCGGCTGGCAGGCGTGGCACATGATCTGACGCTTGGCTCGGAAGATCTGGCCGAATACGAGGGCGGGCACGGCTATCACGGCGCGCTGATTGCGCCTGTGGTCAACCGGCTGACAGGCGCACGCGCGCCGCTTTCAGACCGCAACTTGCAGCTAGAGGTGAACTTTAACGGCAAACATTCGCTGCACTCAGGGCCCTCGGGTGCCCATGCCCAAGTTTGGCAGGTCTTGCGCGCCACGGCGACCGAGGCAGTCTTGGCGCTGGATCTGCCCGATGGTCTGGGCGGCTTTTCCGGCAACCGCCATATCGAGGCGCAGTATGTGATCGAGGCTCCTGCCACGCTGCGGTTGACCATCACCGCCCACAGCGATGCCGAAACCGTGTTTAACGCCGCCAATCACAGCTATTGGAACCTTGACGGCAGCGCCGAGATCAGTGGCCACAGCCTGCGCATCGCGGCCGAGCATTATCTGCCCGTAGACGCCGATTTCGTGGTAACAGGCGAGGTGCGCGCGGTAGAAGCAGGCTTTGATCTGCGCGCGCCCCAAACCCTATCGGCGCAAAGCGTGGATCTGGACCATTGCTTTTGCCTCAGCCGGGCCCCGATGCCGCTGCGCGATGTGCTTTGGCTGCAAGGCCAAAGCGGCCTGCGCATGACCCTTGCCACCACCGAAGCCGGCGTTCAGGTCTATGATTGCCGCCACGACGGCTTCAAGGGCCTTGCCATCGAGGCGCATGCCTGGCCCGATGCGCCCAACAAACCGCAGTTCACCCCGATCAGCCTTGCCGCGGGGCAGACCCGCCAGCAAGTCACCGAATGGCGCTTTGATCGTGGCTGAAGCCCCCCGATCCGCCGCCGCGGTGACCGGCAAAGCCATCAAAGGCCGTTGGGCAGTGGCAGGCTTTTTTGCCACCAATGGCTTTATCATGGGGGCTTGGGCGGCGCAGATCCCGCTGCTGCTGCCACGCCACCAAATCAGCACAACCACGCTGGGGCTGCTGATCCTTGTGCTGGGCCTTGGCGCTGTGCTGGCGATGCTGTTTTCAGGCCGCCTGATTGCGGCGCATGGCTCGCGGGCGATGACGCGCGCCTTTGGCCTTGCCGCCCTGCCCGCGTTGCCCTTGGTGGTCTTTGCGCCCAACCTCTGGGTCTTGGTGCCGGCGATGGCGGCGATGGGGGCGGTTCTGGGCTGCATGGATGTGGCAATGAACGCCAATGCAGTCGAAGTCGAACGCAGGCTTGGCCGCGCGATCATGTCCTCAAGCCATGGGTTTTGGAGCCTTGGCGGTTTTGTGGGCGGACTGGCAGGCAGCTATGTCATTGCGCAGGCGGGCGCGCAGGTGCAGGTGCTGCTGGTGGCAGCATTCTCGGCGCTGCTCGTGGCGCTGGCCTGGCCGCATCTGATCACCGAGGCCGCAGAGCCAAAACCCGCGCCCGAGGACAAAAAGGCCCAGCTGTTTCCGCGCGATCTGAACCTGTGGCTTTTGGGCTTTATGGCGCTGTTTTCGATGGTGCCCGAAGGCGCTGTGCTCGATTGGGCCGCGATCTATCTGGGGCGCGAGCTTGGCTCTGATCTTTTCCGCGCCGGGCTTGGCTTTGCCTTCTTTGCAGCCAGCATGGCCAGCATGCGCTTTGCCGGAGACGCCATTCGCAACCGCTTCGGCGCGGTCAGAACCCTGCGGCTGTCAGGCGCAATCGCAGCGGCTGGACTTCTGGGCGGCGCGCTGGCCCCCGGCGATATTGTAGCCATCGTCAGCTTTGCTGTCGCGGGCTTGGGCGTGGCGAATATGGTGCCGATCTTGATTTCCGCGGCAGGCAACCACCCGACGCTGGCCTCGGGCACTGCGCTGTCAACGGTGACGATGGTGGGCTATGCCGGCATTCTGATCGCGCCCAGCGCCATTGGCTTTGCCGCCGATCACATCGGTTTTCGCGCCACCTATGCAGCGCTTGCGGTGGTTTTGCTTTTGGTCAGCGCGCTGGCAAACCGCGCCGCCGCCGCCGACCATCTTCGGCGGGGCTGACGCGGTCAAACCCTTCAGGCGGCGTTACGCGCCCAGAAAGTCGGTCTTGCCGATCTCGACGCCATTGGCGCGCAGGATCGCGTAGCAGGTCGACATGTGGAAGTAAAAGTTCGGCACCGCAAACAGGTGGTAATAGTCAGAGGCCGGAAAGCTCAACTCGCGCGGGCCAGCCTTTAGGGTGATGGTCAGGGCTTCGGCGTCTTTAAAGGCCTCGGCTGGCACGGTGGCGATGAATTCAAGCGTCTTGGCGACGCGGTCTTTCAGCTCGGCCAGCGTGGTTTCGCTGTCTGCAAAGCTGGGAACCGGCAGCCCCGCCAACCGCGCGCAAGCGCCTTTGGCATGATCGCAAGCAATCGTCACCTGACGCCAAAGCGGCAGCATATCGGCGATCAGGCGCAGCTGCGGCATCACCTCGGGTTTGATGTTTTTGGCGGTCTGATGCGCCTCGGCTTTTTCAAGGATCTTTGAAAGCGCCGTCAGGGAATGGGTAAAGACAGGAACAGGAGATTGCATGATGCACCTTTGCAAAGCAGATTTTCTGCCCGCATCAAGGCGATCAATTCAGCGCAAAAGCAAGGGGCGCCATCACCGACGCCCCAAGATTTTGCGCTAAAGCCCCAAGCACCAGCGCATCACGGCTTTTTGCGCGTGCAGCCGGTTTTCGGCCTCGTCAAAGATCACCGAATGCGGGCCGTCCATCACCGCACTTGTCGCCTCGTCATTGCGGTGCGCGGGCAGGCAATGCATGAACAAAGCGTCTGGCTTGGCATGGGCCATCAGCGTCTCATTCACTTGATAGGGGCGCAGTTGATTGTGCCGGCGTTCCTTGGCGGATTCAGGGTCATGCATCGAGACCCAGGTGTCCGTCACCACCAGATCGGCGCCAGCAAAGGCCTTGACCGGATCGCGTTCAATGGTGACGCGGCTGCCTTTGCCGCGGGCAAAGCCCACAAAATTTGCTTCAGGATCAAGTGTTTCAGGGCCGGTAAAGGTGAAATCAAAGCCAAACTGGCCGGCCGCGTGCAAGAAAGAGGCGGCGACATTGTTGCCGTCACCCGCCCAGACCACCTTTTTGCCGGCAATCGGGCCGCGATGTTCCTCGTAGGTCATCACATCGGCCATGATCTGGCAGGGGTGGGTGCGATTGGTCAGCCCGTTGATCACCGGAACCGTGGCATGTTCGGCCATTTCCAATAGCGTCGCCTCTTCGAAGGTGCGGATCATGATCAGATCGACATAGCGCGACAGCACGCGGGCGGTGTCGGCAATGGTTTCGCCGTGGCCAAGCTGCATTTCCTTGCCCGAAAGCACCATGGTCTGCCCGCCCAATTGACGCACGCCGACGTCAAAAGACACCCGGGTGCGGGTCGAGGGTTTTTCGAAAATCAGCGCCACCATGCGGCCCGCAAGCGGCTGATCGTCATCCGGCGTGCCCTTGGGGCGGTTTTGGCGTGCGCGTTTCATCGCATGGGCGCTGTCGATCATCGCCCGCAACTCGGGGGCGTCGGTTTTGTGAATATCGAGAAAATGCTTCATGTTTTGGTTCTTTCTGACAGGCCGCCGGGGGTTTCCCACCCCCGGACCCCCGTGGGATATTTTTAGACAGGCGAAAGGGTTAGAGCGTGGCTTCCAGCGCGGTTGCGGCGCGATCAAGGCGGGCGAGGGCCTCGGTGATCTCGGGAGCTGAGATGTTCAGCGCCGGCAGCAGGCGGATGACATTATCAGCCGCAGGCACCGTCAGCAGATGTTCGCCGTAGGCGGCTTTGACGATATCAAGGTTGCTGGCCTTGCATTTCAGCCCCAAGATCAGGCCTTGGCCGCGCACGGCCTCGAAGACTTGCGGATGCGCTGCGACCAGACCTTCAAGGCCTTGACGGAACTGTGCGGATTTTTGGCTGACGGCATCGAGAAAGCTGTCCTCGGCAACGATCTGCAAGACCGCCAGCCCAACGGCGCAGCCAAGCGGATTGCCGCCATAGGTCGAGCCATGGCTGCCTGCGACCATGCCAGAGGCCGCAGCCTCGGTGGCAAGCACTGCACCCAAGGGAAAGCCGCCGCCGATGCCTTTGGCGACCATCATGATGTCGGGGGTCACGCCTGCCCATTCATGGGCGAACAGCTTGCCACTGCGCCCCACCCCGCATTGCACCTCGTCAAAGATCAGCAGTGTGCCGGTGCTGTCGCACAGATCGCGCAGGCCTTTCAGGCATTGGTCGGGCACCACGCGGATGCCGCCCTCGCCCTGGATCGGTTCGATGATCACGGCGCAGGTTTGATCAGTAATTGCGGCCTGCAAGGCGGCATGATCGCCCCAAGGCAGTTGCCTGAAGCCCGGCATCAAGGGGCCAAAGCCCTTGGTCATTTTCTCAGAGCCCGCGGCGGCGATGGCACCGGTGGATCTGCCGTGGAAGGCGCCGTCAAAGCTGAGGATCTGCACGCGGTCGGCTTGGCCACGTTCATAGTGGTATTTGCGCGCCATTTTGATCGCAAGCTCGGCGGCCTCGGTGCCGGAATTGGTGAAGAACACCGTATCGGCGAAGGTCTTGTCCACCAGCATTTCAGCCAGCTGTTGTTGCTGTGGGATTTGATAAAGGTTCGAGACATGCCAAAGCTGCCCTGCCTGTTCGGTCAGCGCCGCCACCAAGGCAGGATGGGCATGGCCCAGCGCATTGACCGCAATGCCCGCGCCAAGATCCAGATATCGGCTGCCCTCTTGCGTGATCAGCCAAGAGCCTTCGCCTTTGACAAAGGCAAGCGGCGCACGGTTATAGGTGGGCAAAACGGCAGAGATCATGATCGTGACCTTTCACGGGAAAGCCAAGGGTTAGCCAAGGCGAAGGGGGGAAGTCAACGGAAATGCCTTGAGGCGCAAGGCAAGCGCGATCAAACGTCAGCGGTGCTGGCGTCGGGGACGGGCGATAATGGCGGTCCGGTTGATCATGCAGCTGTGGTTAGCGCAAAGTGCAGGCTCTGTAAAGTTGTCAGATCAGGCGGCGGGCCAGCTGGTTTTGCCGCGTGATCACGCGGGGCAGATCAATCGTGGTGACCATGCCACCCCGCACCACCGCGCGGCCTTCGACAAAGAGATCGCGCACCCGGGTCGGGCCGCAGAGGATCAGGCTTGCGACCGGATCCCAAGAGCCGGCAGCCTCGATCCCCGAGACATCCCAGATCGCGATATCGGCGCGTTTGCCGGTCTGAAGGCTGCCACAATCGGGCCGCCCCAGCACGCGGGCACCGCCCAGGGTTGCGACCTCGAGCGCCTCGCGCGCGCTTAGCGCCGTGGCCCCCAAGGCGACGCGCTGCAACAGCAGAGCTTGGCGCGCCTCGAGCAGCAGATTGCCGGCGTCATTGCTGGCAGAGCCGTCCACCCCCAGCCCGACCTTAACCCCAGCATCGCGCATCGCCCGCAGCGGGGCTATGCCCGAGCCAAGCCGGCAGTTCGAGCAGGGGCAATGTGCCACACCGGTGCCCGAGCGCGCAAAGAGGTCGATCTCGCCTGCGTCAAGTTTCACGCAATGCGCGTGCCAGACATCATCCCCCGTCCAGCCCAGATCTTCGGCATATTGGCCGGGGCGGCAGCCGAATTTGGCCAGCGAATAGGCGATATCTTCTTCGTTTTCAGCCAGGTGGGTGTGCAGCATCACGCCCTTGTCGCGCGCCAAAACCGCCGCATCCCGCATCAGATCGCGCGACACCGAAAAGGGCGAGCAGGGCGCAATGCCCACCCGCACCATCGCCCCTTCGCGGGGGTCGTGGTGCGCGTCCACGACGCGAATGCAGTCTTCCAGAATGGCAGCTTCGGCTTCGACCAGACTGTCGGGTGGCAGGCCGCCATCGCTTTCGCCGATGCTCATCGCGCCACGGGTGGGATGAAAGCGCAGACCAACCTCTTGTGCGGCGGCAATGGTATCATCCAGCCGCGCGCCATTGGGAAACAGATAAAGGTGATCCGAGGTCAGCGTGCAGCCAGAAAGCGCCAGCTCTGCCAGCCCGATTTGCGCCGAAACGAACATCTCTTCAGGGCCAAATTTCGCCCAGATCGGATAAAGCGTTTTCAGCCAGCCAAACAGCAGCGCGTCCTGCCCCCCCGGCACGGCGCGGGTCAGGGTTTGGTACAGATGGTGGTGGGTGTTGACCAAACCGGGGGTCACAACGCAGCCCTTTGCCTCGATCACCTGACCTGTGGTTGTCAGGCCTTGGCCGACAGCGGCAATCACACCGCCTTGGATCAGCACATCGCCCTGCGCGATTTCTGCGCGCTGCGCGTTCATCGTGACAACAACATCGGCGTTGCGGATAAGAATTTCGGTCATGACTGCCCCTTTGCACCACCCCCTTCGGTGGATCGGGACCATGACGCCAGAAGGGGGACAAAGGACGCGTCAGGCCCTGATTAGCAAAGCTTGCAGTCCAGCCAAAGCGAAAAGTGCTAGGCGTTCAGCAGCGCCATCGCCTCGGCGTGGATCTGCGGGTTGGCGGCGGCCAAGACCTGCCCGCCATTCAGGCAAGGCTTGCCCTGCCAATCGGTGACAAGCCCGCCAGCAGCTTCGATCACCGCAATCGGGGCTTGCACATCATAGGCTTGCAGACCTGCCTCGATCACCAGATCGACTTGGCCCGCAGCCAAAAGGGCATAGCCATAGCAATCCATGCCATAGCGCACCAATTTGGCCTGCGATGCGACACGGCGAAAGGCGGCGGCTTCGGCAGGCGTGCCGACTTCGGGAAAGGTCGACAGCAAAATCGCTTGATCCAAGACGCGCGGCGCACGGGTGCGCAGATCGGCGCGGCCAGAGGGGCCGTTGACCTCGGCCCGGCCCAAGCCACCCTCGAACCGCTCGCGGATATAGGGCTGATCAATCAGCCCATAGATCACCCCAGAGGCATCACGCACCGAAATCAGCACGCCCCACGTTGGCGTGCCTGACAGATAGCCACGGGTGCCGTCGATCGGGTCCAGCACCCAAGTCAGCCCCGAAGTGCCGCTGGTTGCACCATATTCTTCGCCCAAGATCGCGTCATTCGGCCGCCTGCGCGCCAAAATCTCGCGCATGCGCTGTTCCGACAGCCGATCCGCCACGGTGACGGGGTCAAAGCGTTCGGCCTCTTTGGTATCGGCGGTCAATCCGGCAGAGCGAAAATGCAGCAAGGTCGCTGCCCGCGCGGCATCGGCCAATTCGGCAGCAGTCTCGATCAGATCCTGAGCATCGAATGCAGTCATAGTTCCCCCCAGCAGAAATCCAGAGACGCTTGTGCAAGCGGGCTAGCGCCTCTGGTGCAGCGGGTCAAGTCTGGCTGCGGGTTAGGCGGCTTCGCTTAAGACACGGGCCAGATCAAACAAGCGGCGACGCAGTGCCTCGGGAATGGCGTAATAGGACCGCACCAGCTCTAGCGCCTCTTTGTCAGCCATCATATCGACATCGGGCTGAACAGCGTCTTTGGCATCCGACAGGCCTTCAAAGAAAAAGGCAATCGTCACGCCTAAAGCATCCGAAATATCCCAAAGCCGCGAGGCGCTGACGCGGTTCATGCCGGTTTCATATTTTTGGATCTGCTGAAATTTGATGCCGACTTTGTCTGCCAGCTGCTGCTGCGTCATGCCGATCATCCACCGACGATGGCGGATGCGTTTGCCGACATGGGCGTCAACGGGGTGCTTCATAACAGTCTCCAATATATCATTCCGTAACTGGCCTCTACAAGCAGATTTCATGCCAAAGCAGGGGGCCGACAGCAGAAAGAGTAAGTATTTTTAGCAAGTACCTAAACCTATCTTTTTGGATATGTCTAATTATACAGTAGGTATAGTTAATTGATCTAATTCGGCAAAAACGCCCAAAAGGGTCAAGGCACCCCTCCGCACTCGCCCCCTGCGTGCGTATCATTTATCGTTTCATTTTGCAAAGATTTGCACCTATTTTTTGCAATATGCAAAGCTTCCGAACGCAAAAAGACGGATATTCTCTGGCTTTTGTCGCCTGCGGGACTATATCCTGCCGTAAGGTCAAGCAACTGACACCAAAGGCATAAACAGGAGACCACCATGCACGCTTGGCGCGTAACGCAACTGGGACAGCCGGCAATCCTTCAGCCTTGCCCCCGCCCCATCGCCCAAGCCGGTGAAGCGCTGATCCGCGTCAAGGCCTGCGGGTTAAATTTTGCCGACTTGCTGATGCAAGAGGGCAGCTACCAGCAAACGCCGCCACCGCCCTTTACCGCCGGAATGGAGTTTTCGGGCGTGATCGAGGCGCTGGGGCCCAATACCGCTGGCCCCGCCCTTGGCACCCGCGTTGCGGCCTTTGCGGGGTCGGGCGGTTTGGCCGATTATGCCGTGGTGCCAGTGGCGCGTCTGGTGGCTTTGCCCGCAAGCATGAGCTTTGCCCAAGCCGCAGCCTTTCAGATTGCCTATGGCACCTCGCATCTGGCGCTGGATCATCGCGCACGCCTTCAGGCGGGCGAGACGCTGCTGGTGATGGGGGCAGCCGGCGGCGTTGGGCTGACGGCGGTCGAAATTGGCAAGCGGATGGGCGCGCGGGTGGTGGCCTGCGCGCGCGGGGTGGCCAAGTTACAAATCGCAGCCCAAGCGGGGGCAGATGTACTGATCGACAGCGACACACCCGATCTGAAGGCCGCGCTTAAGGCTTTGGGCGGTGTCGATGTGGTCTATGACGCCGTGGGCGGCGCGGGCTTTCGCGCGGCACTCTCGGCCTGCCGTCCCGAGGCGCGGATTTTATGCATCGGTTTCGCCTCGGGCGAGGTACCGCAGATTGCAGCCAACCTACTGCTGGTGAAAAATCTAACCGTCATGGGGCTTTACTGGGGAAGCTATCTGGAGTTTGCGCCACATATCTTAACCCAAAGCTTGCAAACCCTATTCGCGTGGTTCGAAGCGGGCGGTCTTCACCCGCATATCTCGCACCAACTGCCCTTCGCGCAATACCCGCAGGGGCTCGCGCTATTGCGCAGCCGACAGGCCACCGGCAAGGTGGTGATCCTGCTGTAGGCCATCGCCGCGCTCGGACACCACCGGCCTGCCGGGGCGCGCGACATAGGCCTGCCGGATCATCGCGCCCAGCGCCAAGACCGCTTCGGAATGCGCGGGATCGGCGATGTAAAGGTTCACCTTCATCCGCGACAGATCGGGCAATTGGCCACCGTGGTTGATGCGTTCGACATAGGGCGGCTCGGAGCCTTGCAAGACGGTATGCACCGCCAGATCGGCCGAAACCGTGGCCTCGACCACCCGCGTGCTATCGGCCTCGACCGCCATTTCCCAAGCAATGCCAGCGCGGTCCAACTCGGCCTGCACGCCCTGACGGAAAAAGCAATTGTGCTCATAGGCCAGCCGCAGCGGCCGCTGTTTCCAGCGCGCGCCACCCGGGGCACCGACCCAGATCAGATCCAGCTCGGCAATGGTTTCCCCGCCCGCACCAACATCCTTTTCCGTGGTCAGGATCACATCGCATTCCCCTCGGGCAAATTGCGCCTTCAGCACTCGTGTGAAGGACGAAATCAGACTGACCCGCATTTTCGGATAGTCTTTGGCAAAGCGGCGCAGCACCTGGGGAATCGCCGGATAGACGATGTCATGCGGCACCCCCAGCACGATCTCGCCCTCGGGCTCGGACCGCGTCAGCTTGCCGAAAATCTCGTCATTCAGCGCCAACATGCGGCGGGCATAGCCCAAAAGCTGTTCGCCCGAAGGCGTAAGCCCGACTTGCCGCGCCGAGCGATCCAAGATCTGCGTGCCCAGCATTTCCTCTAACCGCTTGATTTGCATAGAAACCGCCGATTGCGTCAGGTTCAAAAACCCAGCCGCCCGCGTCACCCCGCCCGCATCGGCAATCGCCACAAAAGACCGCAAGGAGGTCAGATCCAGATTCCGCATGACATCACAATTCCTGATGTGAGACTTCAAAAGCATTCATTTTCATAATATGCGCCTTTGCCCTATATCAATCAAGCGATGTGAAGGCCTGCCGGTCACAAAGACGAGGCGCCGCGCATCCCGTTACCGATGTTCCTGAAAGGAAAGACCATGTTCGCCTCGCTCACCCTCTCCACAATGGCTGTTTCCCATGTGCAGACGCGCGGCTTTGCTGTTGCCGACCTGATGACCCTTGCGCGCCTTGCGTTTGTCGCTCGCAGCCAGCGCCGCCACCTTGGCCGGCTTGACAGTACCCGATTGGCCGACCTTGGCCTGACCGCCGCACAAGCCCAGACCGAGGCAAAGCGCGCATTTTGGGATGTACCGACAAACTGGCGCCGCTAAGTCATTGGCACGGTTATAGGATTTTCTGCCGATATATCCTTGAAATCTACAAGCATAGTCCCAATATTGAAGGCATTCGGGGGTGCGGTAAAAACGCCCCCTCACCCTTCAACCGGAGGCTGTCATGGCTGAGTACGATACAATTCGCACAGTTGGCGTAGGCGCGCGCGCCTCGCAGATCGACGCTGGGCTTCGCGCCCATATGAATAAAGTCTACGGGCTGATGTCCGTGGCGATGATCATCACGGGCGCTGTGGCTTGGGCCGTTGGCACCAGCCCTGCGATGCTGCAAGTGATCTTTGGCTCGCCGCTTAAGTGGGTGGTGATGTTCGCCCCGCTGGCGATGGTATTTGCCTTTGGCGCCATGATTAACAAGCTTTCGGTCGCGGCCGCGCAGCTGTTCTTCTATGTCTATGCGGCGGCCTTTGGTCTTTCGCTGTCGTTTATCTTCGCGGTTTATTCCGGCGTGTCGATCGCGCAGACCTTCCTTGTCACCGCCATCTCTTTCGCGGGTCTGTCGCTTTATGGCTATACCACCAAGAAAGATCTGTCAGGCGTGGGTTCGTTCCTTGTCATGGGTCTGATCGGTCTTTTGGTGGCCTCGGTGGTCAATATCTTCCTCGCCTCTTCGGCGCTGAACTTTGCGATCTCGGTGATTGGCGTGCTGATCTTTGCTGGCCTGACCGCTTGGGACACCCAGAAGATCAAGGCCGACTATATTGAACACGCACAATATGGCGACGAGGCTTGGCTTGGGAAATCGGCGATCATGGGCGCGCTGACGCTCTACCTTGATTTCGTCAACCTGTTCATGTTCTTGCTGCGCTTCTTGGGCAACCGCGAATAACCCAAAGCTATCATCAAACACAAAGGGCCGCAGGAAACTGCGGCCCTTTTGCGTTTAGTCCCCTGCCCCACAATCCACAGCGGATAAAAGCCTGAGGCACAAAATGAAAAACCGCGCCCAAAGGCGCGGCAATTCTAGAAAGCTGAGGGCAGATCTTACTTGATCTTGCCTTCTTTGTATTCAACATGCTGACGCTTTACGGGGTCATACTTGTTGACTGTCATCTTCTCGGTCATGGTCCGGGCATTCTTCTTGGTCACATAGAAGTGTCCGGTGCCAGCCGTCGAGTTCAGACGGATCTTGATCGTCGCCGGTTTGGCCATAGTCGTCTCTCCTGCATCGGGGAAACACCGTTGCCCCGCAAATCCTTGAGCCTGCCTTTTACTTGCGCGAGGGGCAGAGTCAACAGCGATTCCGCAAATTCAGCAGCGGAATCGACCATGCACCCAAACATTCCTGCGCAGGGGCGGCCAAGCTCTGCCAAGGGGGGATAAAATTGCGCGGATGGCCTATAAGCCGGATTTTGTCCAAGGGGTTGCCCCCTCTGGATGACCATTCCTCTGCCACCCGTGTTACCACGAGCAGTCAAGCTGCCAACCCGGGCCCCTGGGCTGAAGTGTCCCTGCCGTGGTCTCCGCTAGCGCGGACCTTACGACACAGGGCCCCTATTCGGCATTGCTCCGGGTGGGGCTTGCCATACCGTCCTTGTTACCAAGTCCGTGGTGGGCTCTTACCCCACCGTTTCACCATCGCCCTGGATCCGTCAGACCGAAGCCTGACACCAAGGCAGTCTTTTCTCTGTGGCGCTTTCCCTGGGGTTACCCCCGCCGGACGTTATCCGGCACCCTTCCTTCATGGAGTCCGGACTTTCCTCGAGCGTTGCCGCCCGCGGTCATCCAGCCATCCGCGCGAGGCGGGGCTTACGCTGGCACGGGCGCGTCGTCAACCGCGAAGCGGCGGGCAAGCGCGCAGGCCATGCCTGCATCAATGCTATCCAGCGGCCCGCGCGCCGTAGGGCGAAAGCGCAGCCGAAAGGCGGTCAGCAGCGCTTCGGGGGGAGCCTCTGGGTAGCCAAAGCACCTAAGCGCGGGCAGGAAGGCCTCGGCGGGCGCAGCGGCGACGTCCGCAGGCCAGATCGACAGGCCTTGCCGCGCCAAGCGCCGCCAGTCAAACCGCGCTCCGGGGTCGGATTTGCGTAAGGGCGCCATGTCGGAATGCCCGATCACGCCTTGCGGTGCGATCTGCCAGCGCGCCATGATGCCGCGCAACAGATCCTCTAGGGCTGCCATCTGCGGTTCGGGAAAGGGTTGGCTGCCGGTATTGGCAAGCTCGATGCCGATGGAGTGGCTGTTCACATCCGTGATCCCCGCCCATGCCCCCACCCCCGCGTGCCAGGCCCGCAGCGCCTCGGGGACCAGCGCCTCGGCCTGCCCCGCCTCGGACAGCAACCAATGCGCCGAGACCTCGTGTTCGGGCGCACAGAGCCGCGCGCGCGCCTCGGCACAACTGGCCATGGCGGTGTAATGGATCACGATCAGCGAAGGCAGCGCCCCACCTCGCCGATCAGAGAAATTCGGCGAGGGGAAGGCGATCAATTCTGCACAGCCGCGCGGAAGGGGGCAGGATCCCAAGCGCAGGCATAGCCGTCACCGTCTGGATCAAGGCCTTTGCGGTCACGCACTGGGCCACCCGCGTTCAAAAACGCCTCTTGCGCCAGATCGGGCGAGGCATAGCGCGCGCAGGCCGCGTTATAGCTGGTCAGCCGCAGACCGCTGCGCCGGTAAACTTGCGTGCCGCGTGGGTTGCGCGAAGACAGCGCAAATTGCACGATATTTGGCCCCGCCTCGCCCACCCGCTGCGGCAAGGCAGTGGGCTGGTCGATCTGATATTGCGCGCGGTTGCGGTCTATCCGCACCTTGTCGCTCTCGATGGTTTCGCGCTGCGACACGGCGTCAAAGTCTTGCTCATCCGAAATCTTCGCAACTGATTGCATTTCCGAAGTGGTCTCGACAATGCCAGCGGGCGCATTGCCCCGCGGGCGATTGGCCGAACCGATGATCGACCCTGTCACCAAGGGCTGACCATAGCTGGAGGCCGATTGCGGCAAAGGTGCCGCCTGCTGCAAAACTGGCACCGAAGCGATCCGCGCATCGGGTGTCTTGCCCTCGGCCTTATCGATTGCGGCGGCGGCGGCAGCGGTGGAAAAGCCCGAGCCTGCCAGCGGTTGCGGCTGCATAGGCATTGCCGACAAAGGCGCCGCCGGATAGCTGCTATAGTCGGAAAACCCCACCCCAGCCGCGGAATCTGGCACCACAGGATTGCAGGCGGCCAGACTCAGAACAGCCAAGGTAAAAACGGAACGACGCATGTTTTGCCCCAAAGTTTGTTATCCTTTGGCCCTTACCACCATTTATCAGGCTTTGCCACAAAGCCCGCAGCGCGTTCCAGAACATAGGCATGATTAAGCAAACCGCCCTCATCCCATGGCCGACCCAAAAGTTGCAGCCCCATCGGCAGGCCCTTGCTATCAAGCCCCATCGGCACCGCAACGCCAGGCAAGCCAGCAAGGTTGGCGGTGACGGTGAAGACGTCGTTCAGGTAAACCTCGACCGGCGTCGCCTTGTCCATCTCGCCCAAGGCAAAGGCGCTAGACGGCGTGGCAGGCGCCAAAATCGCGTCGATGCCCGCAGCAAAGGCCTGCTCGAAATCGCGCTTGATCAAGGCCCGCACTTTGCGCGCGCGGTTGTAATAGGCGTCGTAAAAACCGGCTGACAGCACATAGGTGCCAACCATGATCCGGCGCTGGGTCTCGGGGCCAAAGCCCTCGGCGCGGGTGTTTTCATACATCTCGGTGATGCCATCGCCCGATTGCAGGGCGGCGCGGTGGCCATAGCGCACCCCGTCATAGCGCGCGAGGTTGCTCGAGGCTTCGGCAGGGGCGATCACATAATAGGCTGGCAGTGCATATTTCGCATGTGGCAGCGAGATATCCACAATCTCGGCCCCGGCATCGCGCAGCATGTCGCGGCCCTGCGCCCAAAGCGCGTCAATCTCGGCGGGAATGCCTTCGATGCGGTATTCGCGCGGAATGCCGATCTTTTTGCCGCGAATGTCGCCGGTAAGTGCTGCCTCAAAGTCAGGCACGGCAATGTCGGCGCTGGTGCTGTCGCGCGCGTCATGGCCCGCCATCGCTTGCAAGAAAATCGCCGCATCGCGCACGGTTTTGGTCATCGGCCCCGCCTGATCCAGGCTCGAGGCATAGGCGACAATGCCGTAGCGGCTGACACGGCCATAGGTGGGCTTGATGCCAGTGATGCCACAAAAGGCTGCGGGCTGGCGGATAGAGCCGCCCGTATCAGTGCCCGTAGCCCCCAAGCAAAGATCAGCCGCCACGGCCGCAGCAGACCCGCCCGAAGACCCGCCCGGCGTGCGTTTGGCGTCATCAACCTTCCACGGGTTGACCGCAGGGCCATAGCACGAGCTTTCATTGCTTGATCCCATGGCGAATTCGTCCATGTTCAGCTTGCCCAGCATCACCGCACCGGCGTCAAACAGCTTGCCCGTCACGGTCGATTCGTATTCGGGCTTGAACCCCTTCAGGATGTTCGAGGCCGCTTGGGTTGCGACACCTTTGGTGCAGAACAAATCCTTAATGCCCAGCGGAATGCCGCACATATCAGGCGCATCGCCGGCCTTGATCCGCAGATCCGCCGCGCGGGCCTGTTCCAGCGCGATCTCGGGGGTTTTGTGCACAAAGGCGTTCAACCCGTCGCCTGCATCAATCGCCGTCAGGCAAGACATCGTCAGATCAACAGCCGAGATTTCGCCCCGACGCAACGCATCGCGCGCCGCAGCAATGGTCCATGTGTTCGCAGTCATTATTCCACCACCTTCGGCACAGCAAAAAAGCCTTCGCGCGCATCAGGCGCATTTTTCAAGATCGCCGCTTGGATATTGCCATCCGTCACCACATCTGCCCGCCGCTTCAACCGCATCGGCGTCACAGAGGTCATAGGCTCGATGCCCTCGACATCGACTTCGTTCAACTGCTCCATAAACCCAAGGATGCCCGACAGCTTTTCAGCCAGCGCGGGCAGGTCGGTCGTGGGCACGGCGATGCGGGCCAGTTTGGCCACCTTCCGCGCGGTGTCGATGTCAATGGACATGGGGGTCTCCGCCAATTCGATGTTTCCTTCGTTTAGCCCTCCCGCCCCAGCGCTGCAAGGGCGGCGCGGCTTTGGCTGGCGCTTTGACATCGCATTCGCCCGCCCTACTATAGATCAAAGCAATTTCAGGAGCATAAAATGCAGATCACATGGCTTGGCCATTCCAGCTTTCGCATCGAGATCGAATCCGCAGTGCTGCTGATTGACCCTTGGTTTACCGGCAACCCGATGTTTCCAGCCGAGGCGCGGGCAGAGGCGATTGCGGGGGTCACCCATATTCTGATGACCCATGCCCATTCTGACCATATCGGCGATGTCATTGCTGTTGCAAACGAGCTGTCGGTGCCGCTGGTCGGCATCTATGATCTGGTGGCCTATCTGCAAAAGCGCGATGGCGTCGCAGGGATGGGCTTTAACAAAGGCGGCACGATGGATCTGAACGGCGCCAAGGTCACGCTGGTCAACGCCTGCCATTCTTCAAGCCTTGCCACCGATGCAGGCCCCGTCGCCGCAGGATCGGAGGCGGGCTTTATGATCGCAGGCGAAGGCCATACGATCTATCTGTCAGGCGATACCGATATCATGGCCGATATGGAATGGATGGGCGACTATCACAAACCCGATATTGGCATCCTGTGCTGCGGCGGCCATTTCACCATGGATATGCAGCGTGCGGCCTATGCTTCGCAAAAATACTTTGACTTCAAGACCATCATCCCTTGCCATTATCGCACCTTCCCGCTTTTGGCGCAGAATGCAGATGTCTTGGTCGCAGCCCTGCCAAAGGTGCAGGTGATCGAGCCGCAGGTGATGCAGGCGATCACTCTATAAGGTCAGAGACCGGATAGATCGGCTCGGGCGCGCGGCGTCCGGGCTGGTTCAAGATCTGATCAAAGCTCATGCCCAGACGCGCTTCGGCCTGCAACACCACGATGGCCGCCGCCCGCGCATCTTCGCCCGCGTCGTGATGCTCGAACCTCAGGCCCAACTGCCGTTTCAGATGCGCAAGACCGTGGCCGCCATTGCCGATAAACTCGGGCCAAGCCCGCCGCGCGATTTTAACAGAATCGCCCCAGCGCCACGCGATCTCGGCCAGACCAAAGCGGGCGCAGGCCGCCCGCATTGCGCGCGCATCAAAGCTGCTGTGCTGGATCAGATGATGGCGCGACAACAAAGGCGCCAAGCGCGCCAAGGCTTCGCCAAACAACGGCGCGCCCGCGACATGTTCGGCGCCAATGCCGTGCAGCTGGGTGTTAAAACCTGAAAACCGCATCTGCGGGTCAACATAGGTGGCATAGGTCTCAATCGCGCCGCCCTCGCGCACGCAAGCCAGACCAATTTGGCAAATGCTGGCGGCATCGCCACAGGCAGTTTCGACATCCAGCGCGATAAAGCGGAACGCGCCCTGTGGCAAAGCTGCCGCCAAATGTCCGCCGCGCGCCTGCCACTCTGCCATAAATCCCCCACCCCTGCTGTGGCGGGCAGGCTACGGCAGTCGCCACGGCACAACAACCCCGCGCGGGCATAGGGGGCCTTCCCAACCGGCGAAAGCCGCCCTAAACTGAAGGCTCACCCGCGAAAGGAGCCGCAGATGAAACCGATGATCGGCGTGATTGGTGGCTCGGGCGTCTATGATATTGCGGGGCTAGAGGGGGCGTCTTGGGTCAAGGTGAAAACCCCTTGGGGCAGCCCGTCGGACGAAGTTCTGCTGGGCCGTTTGGGCGGCATCCCCATGGCCTTTCTGCCGCGCCATGGTCGCGGCCATGTACAAACCCCGTCCAGCATCAATTACCGCGCCAATATTGACGCGCTGAAACGGCTGGGCTGCACCGATGTGGTGGCGGTTTCAGCGGTGGGCAGTCTGCGCGAAGACTATGCGCCGGGCGATTTTGTGCTGGTGGATCAATATATTGACCGCACTGTAGCGCGCGAGGCGTCGTTCTTTGGGCCCGGTTGCGTCGCCCATGTCAGCCTTGCCCATCCGACCTGCGCGCGACTGGGGGCGGCCTGTATGGCCGCAGCCAGCGCGGCGGGGGTGCGGATCCATCCGCGTGCCACCTATCTGGCGATGGAGGGGCCGCAGTTCTCGACCCAAGCCGAGTCGAGGCTTTACCGCCAATGGGGCGCCGATGTGATCGGCATGACCGGGATGCCCGAGGCAAAGCTCGCGCGCGAGGCCGAGCTTTGCTATGCCTCGATCGCCATGGTGACCGATTACGACTGCTGGCACCCTGACCACGGCGCCGTGGATGTGGCGGCGGTGATCAAGACCTTGCTGGCCAATGCCGATGCCGCGCGCAACACCGTGGCAGAGCTGCCCAAGCTATTGCCCGCCCGCGCGCCCTGCCCCGAGGGCTGCGACCATGCGCTGACCCATGCGATCATGACCGCCCCCGCCAAGCGCGACGCCGATCTGGTTGCGAAACTGGATGCGGTGGCGGGGCGGGTGCTGTAAGCCTGCCGCAATTCCCGACACAGAGGCCCAGCTATGAAAACCGTCAAAGACTATATCCGCACGATCCCCGACTTTCCGCACAAGGGCATCATGTTTCGCGATGTCACCACGCTGTTTGCCGATCCGCGCGGGTTTCGCATCTGTGTCGATCAATTGCTGGCGCCCTATGCTGGCCTGCCGATTGACAAGGTCGCAGGCCTAGAGGCGCGCGGCTTTATTCTGGGCGGGGCTGTGGCGCATCAGCTTTCGACCGGATTTGTGCCGATCCGCAAGCAGGGCAAATTGCCCGGCGCGGTGATCTCGCAGGCCTATACGCTGGAATATGGCGAGGCCGTGGTCGAAGTGCATCAAGATGCGATGCTGGCGGGCGAAAAGGTGCTGCTGGTGGATGATCTTTTGGCAACCGGCGGCACGGCCGAGGCCGGGATCAAGTTGATCGAGCGTTTGGGGGCCGAGGTGATTGGCTGCGCCTTTGTGATTGATCTGCCCGAGCTGGGCGGGCGGCGCAAGCTGGAGGCGATGGGCATGCGCGTGCATGCGCTCTGCAGTTTTGACGGGCATTAACCATTTATTCAGCGAATCACTTTAAGACTTAAGGCACTCGGGCAGATGCCCAGAGGGAAGCGCTGCTTGCAACACGTGACCCACCCAACCCCAGCGCCCTGTCGGTTTTCCGGCAGGGCGTTTCTTTATGTGCCAAAGGCGGGGGTTTCACACCCCCGGGCTGCAAATCCTTGCGGCTTTGCAGCCTCCCCCGTGGGATATTTAAGGACAGATGAAAGGGCTGTTAGCTTTGCAAGATTGCGCCGGGGTTCATGATGCCATTGGGATCAAGCGCTGCTTTGATCGCGCGCATGGCGGCGATTTTACCGCCGTCGCCGTAGCGCAGAAGATCATCGACCTTAAGCCGGCCCAGCCCATGTTCTGCTGAGACCGAACCGCCTAAGGCATCCACCAGATCGTGGACGCATTGCTTGACTGCCTCGCGTTGGTTTTCGTGGTCCTTGCGGGATTTGCCGTGGTTGGGAAAAACGTTGTAATGCAGATTGCCATCGCCCAGATGGCCAAAGCAATTGATCCGCCAATCGCCGATTTTCGCCAAGGCGGGGCCGGCTTGGTCGATGAACTGCGGGATCAGGCTGAGGGGAAGCGAGATGTCATGGCTGGAAACCGCACCAATGCGGCGGTTGCCTTCGGGGATGGATTCGCGGATGCGCCAAAGCGCTGCGCGCTGTGCCTCGGAGCTGGCGATGACGCCGTCTTGGCAGAGGTTTGCGGCAAGGCCCGCTTGAAACAGCGCCGCAAGGTGATCGGCGGCCACGCCAAATCCTGCGGGCAGGCCGATGTCGATCAGCACCATCCACGCGGGGCCGCCGCCGAGCGGGCTGGTCACCTCGGGCATGGTTTCGGCCAGAAAATCGAGGCCGATGCGGCTGATCAGCTCGAAGCCCGAAATCATGCCGGAAAGACGGCTTTCGGCAAGACTAAGCAGCGCCAAAGCCGCAGCGGGGTCGGTAACGGCGATCAGCGCCGTGCCTGCCTCGGCGGGTTTTGGATAAAGCCGCAGCGAGGCGGCGGTGATCACGCCCAAAGTGCCCTCGGCCCCGATCAGCAGATGCCGCAGATCGTAACCGGTGTTGTCTTTGCGCAGCCGTTTTAGCCCGTTGAACAGCGTGCCGTCGGGCAGCACCGCCTCGATGCCAAGGCACAGATCGCGGGTATTGCCGTAGCGCAACACATTCAGCCCGCCTGCATTGGTGGCAAGGTTGCCGCCGATCTGGCAGGTGCCTTCAGAGGCCAGCGCAAGCGGGAAGATCCGGCCCAGCTTTTCAGCCTCGGCCTGCACCTGTGCCAGCACCATGCCCGCCTCGACCACCAGCACGGATTCGGCCGGATAGGCTCCGCGCAGCCCCGCCATACGTTCGAGCGACAAAACCACAGGCAGCGGCCCAGTGGGTTGCAACTGCCCGCCGACCAGCCCGGTGCCGCCGCCCCATGGCACCACGCCGACACGGGCACGATTGGCGGCGCGCAGGATGGTTGCGACCTCGGCCGCGCTGCGCGGCAGCGCCACCGCCGCCGCCTGCCCCTGCCAGCGCCCGCGCGGCTCGGTCAGATACCGAGGCTCGGGCGGGCGCAGGCAATCGTCGGGCAACTCTGCCGCAAGGGCGTCCAGAAAAGGCAGGTCGGCAGAGTTCAGCATGTTACCTCACAAGGTGATCGTGCGCGCCAAAGCCGCAATCGCATGCGCCGAAGTCACGTTGCGCTCGGTTTTGGCCAGCGTGATACCGGTTTCCAGTTTGGCCGCAAGCGCCGAGCGGTTTAGGCCATTTGGCGCCAAAAGATAAAGCGCGCGATCGGTTTGCGCCAGAGCTTCGCCGTCTTTTGCAAGGCTGGTCAGTGCCGAGATCTGGGCGGCGGGAACCGGGCCTGCCAAGAAATAGATATGCACTTTGCTACCATCAACGGCAGCCTGCTTGGCATAGGGGTTGGCGGCGACAATCGCGTCAAATTCGGCCAAATCCATCAGGAACTGCGCGGGTGCGAAGCCGAAACGGTCTTTCATCGCGGCGGTGATATTGTCTTGCAGATCGGCAATCGCCGGATCGACGAAGACCGCATTGCCGCTTTGGATATGGGTGTGGATCTGTGCCAGCCCCAATTCCAGCAGCATCTGCCGGAACTCCGGCATCGGCAGGCGATTGGCGCCCGAGACGTTTACGCCTCGCAGCAGCAGCACTTTGATCTTGGACATCGGGGTCTCCTCGGCGACTGCCGACCGCTCCGGCGTAGGGTCAGCCTACGTCCGTGCGGCCACGTCGGTCGTGCCGTAAATTTGCGTATAGCACATGGTTTCGCCAGCGCCCGTTGATTTGCAGATAAGATTGCGCCACGCCCTCATATTTAAAGCCGGTTTTTTCCAAAACTCCGCGCGAGGGGGTGTTTTCCGGCAAACAGGCGCTTTCGATGCGCGACAGATCCATGGTGAAAAAAGCGTAATGCACCAGCGCTTGCACCGCTTCTTTCATATAGCCGCGCCGCGCAAAGGGGGCGCCCACCCAATAGCCAAGCGTGCCCGCCTGCACCGGGCCACGGCGAATGTTGTCCAATGTCAGCGCGCCCAGCAGGCGTTGATCGTCGCGGTGAAACATCAGCAACGGCAGCGCGGTGCCCTGCCCTTCGGCCCGACCTGCCCAATAGACGCGGTTGGTAAAGGCTTTGCGCGACAGATGGTCATGCGCCCAGACCGGCTCCCACGGCCGCAGGTGATCCGCCGAGGTTTCGCGCAGCTCGGTCCAGCTGCGAAAATCGGCATGCGTCGGCAGGCGCAGGGTCATCCGCTCGGTTTCAATGCTGATGCGGCGACGAAACCCCAGCATCAGGCAAGAAGCCGTTTGCGAATATCCTCTAGCGTCGGAGCCGCGGCGACGGGGCCATAAAGCGCAAGGGCTGTGTCAGCAGAGGTCAGTTCACCCGCAAAGCGGCGCACATCTTGCACCGAGACCGCATCAATCCGCGCAACCGCCTCTTCGATATCGGGCACGCGGTCATAGATCGCAAGCAGGCGCGCCAGACGCTCGGCGCGGCTGGAGGGGCTTTCCAGCCCCATCAGCAGACCCGCCTTAAGCTGCACGCGGGCGCGGTTGACCTCGGCTTCGGACATGTCATCGGCGGCGCGCTTCATCTCGTCGATGGTGATCTGGGTCAGATCGCCCAGCTCTTCGCCGCTGGTGCCTGCGTAAAGCGTGATCTGGCCCGCGTCTTCATAGGCCCCCGATTGCGCAAAGATCGAATAGCACAGCCCGCGCTCTTCGCGCACCTTTTGGAACAGCCGGCTCGACATGCCGCCGCCCATCGTCATCGCGTAGACCTGCGCGGTATAGACATCGGGGTCGCGGTAACCGGGTGCGTTGAAGGCCATGGCGAAATGCGCTTGCTCCAGATCCTTGATCTCGCGCCGCTCGGAGCCGCGAAAGGTTGCGGGCTGAAACGTGCTGGCGGGTTTTGGCGTCATCGCGCCAAACATCGCTTCGGCTTGGCGCACAATCGCATCATGATCGACACCCCCAGCAGCGGCCAAGATCATCTGGCCGGGGCCGTAATGTTCGGCGACAAAGCCTTGCAAATCCTTGCGGGTAAAGGCGCTGACCCGCTCTTCCGGCCCCAAAATGGTGCGGCCAAAGGCTTGGTCGGGGTAGGAGACCTCTTGCAGCCAATCAAACACGATGTCGTCGGGCGTGTCCAAAGCCTGGCCGATTTCTTGCAAGATCACATGACGCTCGACCTCGATTTCCTTTTTGTCAAAGGCGGGGTTCAGCACGATGTCACCGATCACATCCAGCGCAAGGCCGACGTCGGCCTCAAGCACACGCGCGTAATAGGCGGTCATCTCGCGCGAGGTATAGGCGTTGATATAGCCGCCAACATCCTCGATTTCCTCGGCAATTTGCAGGCTGCTGCGCCGCTTGGTGCCCTTGAAGGCCATATGTTCCAGAAAATGCGCGATGCCGTTTTGTTCGGGGCGTTCATGCCGCCCCCCTGCCATCACCCAAACCCCAGCGCTGGCGCTTTTCAGCCCCGGCATGTGTTCGGTGACAATGCGAAACCCGTTCGGCAGGGTGGTCAGGCGAAGCGTCAAAGCGCAATCCTTTCGCGGATCAGGGCTTGCAGCGCGCCCAAGTCATTGGCCACGCGCGTCATGCGTTCGGGGCGGTCAAACAAATCGGCCATGCGGTCAGGCAAGGCGGGCCTTGTGCCCATCGCAGCCTCGACCGCATCGGGGAATTTCGCCGGATGCGCAGTTGCCAGCGTGATCATCGGCACTTGGCCCAGATGTTCTTCGGCAACCTTGACGCCCACGGCGCTGTGCGGGCACAACACCTCGCCGGTTGTGGCATAGGCATGGGTGATGGTGGCGCGGGTTTCTTCCTCAGAGCAGCGGCCCGAGGCGAAGGTTTCGCGCAGCATCTGCAAAGCCCCTTGCGAGATGCTGAAACCGCCGGTCTTCATCTCGTCCATCAGCGCCGCAACCGCAGCGCCATCGCGACCATAAGCATCAAACAAGGCGCGTTCAAAGTTTGACGAGACCTGAATATCCATCGACGGGCTGATCGAAGGCTTTACGCCGTTGGTCTTATAGTCACCCGATTTGATCGCACGGTCCAGAATGTCGTTCTGGTTGGTGGCGATCACCAATTGCTCGATCGGCAGGCCCATTTTGCGCGCGATATAGCCGGCAAAGATGTCGCCGAAATTGCCGGTGGGCACGGTGAAAGACACCGGCCGCGCCGGCGCGCCAAGGCTGACCGCGGCGCTAAAGTAATACACCACCTGCGCCAGAACCCGCGCCCAGTTGATGCTGTTCACCCCCGCCAGCCGCACGCCGTCACGAAAGTCAAAGTCGTTGAACATATCTTTGACGCGCGCCTGACAATCGTCAAAATCGCCGTCCATCGCCAGCGCATGCACATTCGCCTCGGACGGCGTGGTCATCTGGCGGCGCTGCACATCAGACACCCGGCCATGCGGGTAAAGGATGAACAGATCAACATTGGCAAGACCGCGAAAGGCCTCCATAGCCGCCGACCCGGTATCGCCCGAGGTGGCCCCGACGATGGTGATCCGCGCGCCGGTTTTGGCAAGGGCGGCCTGCATCATCTGACCGATCAGCTGCATGGCAAAGTCTTTGAAGGCAAGCGTCGGGCCGTGAAACAGCTCGAGCAGGAAATGATTCGGCCCCAATTGCACCAGCGGCGCGCGGGCGGCATGGCCAAAGCCCTTGTAGGCGTTCGACAAAAGCACCTTGAATTCCACATCGCCAAAGGTATCGCCGATAAAGGGGCGCATCACCCGATAGGCGATTTCCTCATAGGGCAGGCCTGCCAAGGCGGCGATCTCGGCATGGGTCATCTGCGGCACGACTTCGGGCACATAAAGCCCACCGTCGCGCGCCAGCCCCGTCATCATCGCTTCGCCGAAGTTCAAAACCGGAGCCGCGCCCCGCGTCGAGATATACCGCATCTGTTGCCCTTAACTCTTTTGTCGCGTGATACGCCAGACAAGCCCCGCTGTCATCAGCGCCCAAACCAAAGCCAGCAAAAACCAGGTGATCGCATAGCCCCAATGGTCGTTGGGAATCGAGGCCGTGTCCACCGGCATTGGCGAAATGCCGTCACCCGTGGGCGCGCGCGCCACGATGATCACGGGTTCGGTGTGTAAAATGGCCGCCATCGCATCGGCGTCGCGGGCAAACCAAAGTCCGGTCTTGGCATCAGGCGGCGGCGTATAGGCGTTGGAATCACGCGGCCACATCAGATTGCCAAGGATTTTAACATCCGTCACGGTCAGGGCTTTGTGCTTGTCATCATCGACCAAAAAGCCGCGATCCACCAGCAAACGCCGCCCGTCCGTGGTTTCCAGCACCGAAATCACCTGCACGCCGGCGCCGATCATGGCTTGGCCCGACAGCACATAAAGCTGCTCGCCGGTAAAGCGGCCCTCGGCGGTGACGGGGCGATAGCGGTCGCGCTCGCGGTCAAAGCTGCGCGGCACCGGCTCGGCAGGGCTGGAAATGCCCGCCGTCATCTCATCCAGTTGCGCGCGCTTTTCATACATGCGCCCGATCTGCCAACTGCCCAGACTGCACAGGAACACAACCCCCGCCAAACCCAGCAACAGTGCAGAAACCAAACGGAACTTCATCGGTTATCCTTAAACGAAATGCGCGGGCCAAGGCAAAAGCCAGGCCCGCGCTTTTTGTCTTATGTTAGGCCTTTACTGGCCCCAGATATAGATCGAGGCAAACAGGAACAACCAAACCACATCCACAAAGTGCCAGTACCAGGCCGCGGCTTCAAAGCCGACGTGCTGTTCAACGGTGAAGTGACCCTTATAGGTACGGATCAAGCAGACGGCCAAAAAGATCGTGCCGATGATCACGTGAAAGCCATGAAAGCCGGTCGCCATAAAGAAGGACGCGCCATAGATATTGCCTGCAAAGCCAAAGGCCGCGTGGCTGTATTCATAGCCCTGAAAGAAGGTAAACAAAACGCCCAGACCGATTGCAAGGATCAGGCCCTGCTTGATCGAGGCGCGGTTGTTGTTCTCATGCACCAAAGCGTGATGCGCCCAAGTCGCCGCACAGCCCGAGCACAGCAGGATCAGCGTGTTGATCAGCGGCAGGTGCCACGGGTCAAAGGTGGTGATGCCTTCTGGCGGCCAAATCCCATCTTGCAGCGGCGACAAAGGCCCCATGGGATAAAGCGCGTGCTTGAAGAAGGTCCAGAACCAAGCGGCAAAGAACATCACTTCGGACATGATGAACAAGATAAAGCCATAGCGCAGGCCGATGCGAACCACTGGCGTGTGATCGCCGGTCTGGCCCTCATGCACCACTTCGGACCACCACGAGAACATGGTGTAAAGCACGCCAGCAAAGCCGATCAGCCCGACATAAGGCGCCGAGCCGTGCATCCAAAGCACCGCCCCGAACAACATGACAAAGGCGCTGAGCGAGCCGAAGAACGGCCAGATCGACGGCGGAAGAATATGATAATCGTGGTTCTTGGCGTGGGCCATGGTCGGGTTCCCTCGGTTTCTTATCGTTAGTTAACGGGCGTCGCGCGGTCAGTTTCAAGCGCAGCTTGCTTCTGTTCCTCGGTCAGCGGTGTTTCGTGGAATGTATAGGACAGAGTGATCTCTTTGATCAACTTGGCTTCTTTGTCCTGCATGATATCAGGGTCAACAAAGAAGGTCACCGGCATCAGAACCCGCTCTTGCGGTTTCAGCACTTGCTCGGTGAAGCAAAAGCACTCGATCTTTGTGAAATAGCCGCCCGCCTGATCAGGCGTGACGTTATAGCTGGCGGTGCCTGCAATGGTACGGTCGGTCGGGTTATAGGCCTCGTAGAAAGCAAGGCCGGTCTCGCCGATCCGCAGCTCCATCGACGGAACCTGTGGGTGAAATTCCCAAGCCATGCCCGCCTCAAGCGAGCCGTCAAAGCGGATCTTCACCACATCTTGCAAGATCACATCTGGGGCTTTTTCGGCAACCGATGTGGTGCCGGCAAAGCCCGTGGTGCGGCAGAACCAATTGTAAAACGGCACGGCCGCAAAACTCAGCGACAGCATCACCGCAGCGATGCCAAGCAATCCATAAGCGGTGCGGTTCTTGTTCATGGCTTTGGCACAATCGGTTGCGTTGACCCCAGCAGGCCGGGCGCATCATTGGCGTGCATCATGTCGCCATTGGTCACCTTCACCACCGTCAGTGCAAAAACCAGCGCCACAAAGCAGCCCAA
Organism: Cypionkella sp.; assembly: GCF_036782355.1. Lineage (NCBI taxonomy): Bacteria > Pseudomonadati > Pseudomonadota > Alphaproteobacteria > Rhodobacterales > Paracoccaceae > Cypionkella > Cypionkella sp. The sequence goes on along the minus strand of NZ_DAIPZF010000021.1, from coordinate 23,054 downwards.
GACCGTTCCGACGCCCAGATTGCGCGAAAACCGGCGCTTGTGAATCTCGTGTTCGGGTTTGAACGTCATCTTACCAGCCTCCAAAACCATAGGGGCGCAGCGCAGCCTCGGCCAGCAATGCCCCGAAATGCAGGAAAAGATACAGCAGCGAGAAGCGGAACACCGATTTCTCGACCTTATATTTATCAGCCGCCGCTTGGTCTTCATCGCGACGCCAAATCCGGTAGGCCCCGCGCAGGAATTCAGCATTCAGCACCACCGCAACCGCCAGATACACCGGCCCACCAATCGAGGTGAAAGCCGTGGCAATCGCAAAGGGCACCAAGGCGATGGTGTAAAGGATGATATGCTTGCGGGTGGATTTCTTGCCATGCGTCACCGTCAACATCGGCACGCCAGCTTGGGAATAATCTTCGTTCATGAACAAAGCCAAGGCCCAGAAATGCGGTGGCGTCCACATAAAGATCAGCATGAACATCAGGCAAGCTTCGACCGAGATATACCCCGTCGCTGCAACCCAACCGATCATCGGCGGGAAAGCCCCTGCCGCGCCGCCGATCACGATGTTCTGCGGCGTCGAACGTTTCAGCCACATCGAATAGACCACGGCATAAAAGAAAATCGTAAAGGCCAGCAAAGCCCCGGCCAGAATATTGGTCGCCAGCGCCAGCATCACAACCGAAATGCCCGACAAAGCAAGCCCGATGCCCAACGCCTCGCCCGCCTCGACCTTGCCCGCAGGCACTGGCCGCGACTTGGTGCGGCGCATGATCGCGTCAATATCGGCGTCCCACCACATGTTCAGCGCGCCCGAAGCCCCTGCCCCCAGTGCAATAAACAAAATCGCAGCAAAGCCCACAACCGGATGCAGATGCACAGGCGCCACCAGAAGCCCCACCAGCGCGGTGAAAACAACCAACGACATGACGCGCGGCTTCAACAGCTGCACGAAATCGCCAAAGCCTGCTTCTTTCATGTCGTCAAAGGATCGGATGTCGGCCATATACTCTTGGCTTTCTGATAAGGCCAAGGCCCCGCGAAGGGGCCCCGGCGCTTGATTTCAGGATCGCTTAGTTCGAAGCAAGAACGACGTTGCCGCCCTTGGCCTGCTCTACCCATTTGTCATAGGCCTCTTGGCTTACAACCTTGACCGTGATCGGCATATAGGCGTGATCCTTGCCGCAAAGCGTGGTGCATTGGCCAAAATAGACGCCCTCGCGCTCGGCGGTGAACCACAGTTGGCCCAAGCGCCCGGGAACCGCAGATTGCATAACGCCGAAAGCGGGCATTGCCCAAGCGTGGATCACATCTGCACCCGTCACTTGCACAACGATCTTCTTGCCAACCGGGATCACAACGGCGGTGTCGGTCGCCAAAAGATAGTCTTCTTTGCGGTAACCAGCTGCTTCAAGCTGGTCTTTTTCCAGACGGAAGCTGTCAAAAGCGACGCCCTGATCGGGATATTCGTACGACCAATACCACTGGTTGCCAGTGGCTTTGATGGTGATATCAGCGACAGGAATTTCTTGCTGCTTGAACAGCGCAGGCAATGAGAACGAACCAATGAACACAAGGATCAGAATAGGGATCAAGGTCCATGCGATTTCAAGCGGCGTGTTATGGGTGAATTTCGCCGGCGTCGGATTGGCTTTCTTGTTAAAGCGCACAATGATGTACAACAGCAATGCGGTCACAAAGACCACAATGACAGTGATGATCACCAAAATCATGTGATCCAACCACTGCAAATCGCGCGCGATATCGGTTGCGGCAAATTGATGCTCTGTCCCTTTTGGAACCGGGGCACCGATGATCTCCAAAGCCTGCGCCAAAGCAGCACCCGGCAACAGCATGCCAAGGCCCGCGGCAACACTAGCTTTCAACGTGGACAGTAGACGCATATTCATTTCCCGTATCAAAGGGCAGCTTTCACGCCACCTTTTCGACTATACCCGAGTGTCGAGCAGAATCCGATGTTTCTGGCCCTCCTGAAACCATATTCGCCGCAAGACGACAAGAGAAAGCTGCGACAAATCCGCTTCATCTGATCTAGATCAAGGCACTTTCTTTGCCGTATCAGTTTGCAAGCGATGCGCTCAGACTGTCAATCTTGCGCAAAAGCGACCGATTGCCGCAGCAATGCGTGAAAACGTCGCAGGCCTTGGCCGCTATGCTTGCGATCACCGCACCCAAGGCCTAAGTTTGTGCCAAAGGCTCGGCAAAGCGCTGACCTGTAACAGGAAAGCCTGCGCATGACCGATGCTCCCTTCCGCCCGTTTGAAACCTACGTCGATGAAGCCCAGGCGCTTGCTACCCTGCGCGCCGCCACCGCAGGCGCCGATGATGGCGAGCTGTTTTTTGAACGCCGCCGCTCAGAAGCCATCGTTTTGGATGATGGCCGTATCAAAACCGCCAGCTACGACGCCTCCGAAGGCTTTGGCCTGCGCGCGGTGCGCGGCGAGGTGGCAGGCTACGCCCATTCCACCGAGATCAGCGAAAAATCCCTGCTGCGCGCGGCAGAAACCGCGCGGCTTGCCGTGGGTGCAGGCGGCGGCACTTTGGCGGACGCACCCGCGCGCAGCAACGTCAAACTCTACGGCGATGCCGACCCGATGGCCGATGCCGCCTTTGCGGTGAAAATCGACCTGCTCAAGGAAATCGACGCCTATGCCCGCGCACTCGATCCGCGCGTGGTGCAGGTCTCGGCAGTGATCTCGGCGGGGCTGCAAGAGGTCGAAATCCTGCGCCCCGAAGGCCTACGCTATTCCGATGTGCGCCCAATGGCGCGGATGAATGTCTCGGTGATTGTCGATGACAAAGGCCGGCGCGAATCTGGCGGCATGGGCGGTGGTGGCCGCTTTGGGCTGGCGGGATTGATGCAGCCAAGCCATTGGCAACCCCTGCTGCGCGAGGCCCTGCGCATCGCCCTTGTCAACCTTGATGCCGTGCCCGCACCGGCGGGGATCATGGATGTGGTGCTTGGCCCAGGCTGGCCCGGCATCTTGCTGCACGAAGCCATCGGCCACGGGCTGGAAGGCGACTTCAACCGCAAGAAGACCTCGGCCTTCGCCGGGCTGATGGGGCAAATGATCGCCGCCCCCGGCGTCACCGTGCTCGATGATGGCACCATCCCCAACCGCCGTGGCTCGATCTCGATCGACGACGAAGGCACGCCCTCGGCAAAAAACACCCTGATCGAAGACGGACGCCTGGTTGGCTTCATGCAAGACCGCCAAAACGCCCGCCTGATGGGGGTGGCGCCAACCGGCAACGGACGACGCGAAAGCTACGCCCATATCCCGATGCCACGGATGACCAATACCTATATGCTCTCGGGCCCTGACGACCCCGCAGGCATCGTAGCCAGCCTGAAAGACGGCATTTACGCGGTCGGCTTCGGCGGCGGCCAAGTCGATATCACCAACGGCAAATTCGTGTTCTCTTGCACCGAAGCCTACCGCGTGCGCAACGGCGTGGTGGGCGAGGCCGTCAAAGGCGCCACCCTGATCGGCGACGGCGCAACCGCGCTCAAACAGATCCGCGCCATCGGCAACGATCTGGCGCTCGACCCCGGCATCGGCAATTGCGGCAAATCAGGCCAATGGGTGCCGGTCGGTGTCGGCCAACCCACCCTGCTGATCGGCGGCCTCACCATCGGCGGCTCGCAAACCTAAAGCCACAGCATTTGAACCAAATTTAGCTAAAATTGTTTCATCTGTCCAAAAATATCCCACGGGGGGAAGGCTGCAAAGGCGCTTGCGTCTTTGCAGCCTTGGGGGTGTGAAACCCCCTCTTACTTGCCGAACTTACCGCGCAGCGCATCGGCAAAAGCATTGCCCGCAGCAGCCGAACCCGCCTGCGTTGGCAGCGGCTTGCCGCGCGCAGGGGCCGGTGCGCGCTCCTCTGCCCGCTCGCGGCTTTGCGCGCGCGCCTCGCTGCTGTCAGATTTCATCGTCAGGCCAATACGCTTGCGCGCCACATCGACCTCGACCACCCGCACCTTCACAACATCGCCGGCCTTGACCACCTCATGCGGGTCCTTGACGAATTTATCCGCCAATTGCGAGACATGCACCAAACCGTCCTGATGCACGCCAATATCGACAAAAGCCCCAAAGGCCGCGACATTGGTGACCGTGCCTTCCAGCAGCATCCCCGGCTTCAGGTCTTTGATATCCTCGACCCCATCCGCAAAGCTGGCGGTCTTGAAACTGGGGCGCGGGTCGCGGGCGGGTTTTTCCAGCTCGGCCAGAATATCGCGCACCGTGGGCAAACCGAATTTCTCGTCCACAAAGGCCTTGGCTTCCAGCCCCTTGAGCGCCGAAGGATCCGCCATCAGGCTGCGAATATCGCGGCCACAAGCAGCCACGATTCTGCGCGCCAGATCATAGGCTTCAGGGTGCACAGACGAGGCATCCAGCGGCTCTTTCCCACCCGAGATCCGCAAAAACCCTGCCGCTTGTTCAAAGGCTTTGGGCCCCAGCCGCGCCACCTTCAACAGCTCGCGCCTTGTGGCAAAAGGCCCGTTCAGGTCGCGGTGGCTGACAATCGCCTCGGCCAGCCCCGCGCCCACCCCCGACACCCGCGCCAGCAGCGGCGCAGAGGCGGTGTTCAGATCAACGCCCACCGCATTCACCGCATCTTCCACCACCGCCTCCAACGAACGGCCCAGCCGGTATTGATCGACATCATGCTGATATTGGCCAACCCCAATCGCCTTGGGTTCGATCTTGACCAGCTCGGCCAAAGGGTCTTGCAGCCGCCGCGCGATCGAGACCGCGCCGCGCAGCGACACATCCAGATCGGGGAATTCCTTGGCCGCCAATTCGCTGGCCGAATAGACCGAAGCCCCGGCTTCGCTGACAATCACCTTCACCGGCTTTTCCGCCCCCGGCAGCACCGCCAAAAGATCGGCCACCATCTTTTCGGTCTCGCGGCTGGCGGTGCCATTGCCGATCGAGATCAGCTTGACCGCATGCTTGGCGATCAGCTGCGCAAGGACCACCTGCGCGCCGCGCAAATCGTTCTTGGGTTGAAACGGATAGACGGTGTCGGTGGCCAAAACCTTGCCGGTGGCATCCACCACCGCCACCTTGACCCCGGTGCGAATGCCCGGATCCAGCCCCATCGTGGCCTTGCCCCCCGCCGGAGCCGCCAGCAACAGGTCTTTCAAATTGCGCGCAAAAACCGCGATGGCCTCTGCCTCGGCCCGCTCGCGCAGCTCGCCCATCAGATCCAGCGTCAAGCTGGTTTTCAGCTTGACCCGCCAGCCCCAAGCCGCCGCATCGCGCAGCCAAGCATCACCAGCCCCCCGCCCCGAAGCCGCCAAGGCCGCAGCACAGGCCCGCTCGGCCGGGCTTTCGCCCTTGGCCGCATCGGCATCAATCGCCAGATCGACCTGCAAAAACCCCTCATTCTGGCCGCGCAGCATCGCCAAGACGCGGTGGCTGGGCGCGCCGGCCCAAGCCTCGTTGTGGTCGAAATAATCGGAAAACTTCGCGCCTGCGGCCTCTTTGCCCGCAACCCCCTTCGACGCAAGCCGCGCCACCTGCTTCATATGGCTGCGCAAGCGGCCCAAAAGGCTGGCATCTTCCGCCATGCCCTCGACCACAATATCGCGCGCGCCTTCCAAAGCGGCCTTCACATCCGCGACCTGTTCATTGACATAAGCCGCCGCCAACACCGCCGGATCAAGGTTGTGATCGGCCAAAATCGCCTCGGCCAAGGGGCCAAGCCCGTTTTCCCGCGCAATCATCGCACGGGTGCGGCGCTTGGGCTTATAGGGCAGGTAGATATCTTCCAGCTCGGATTTGGTCACCGCTTTGGCAATCGCAGCCGACAGCGCATCACTCATCTTACCCTGCTCGGTGATCGAGCCCAGAATCGAGGCCCGACGCGCCTCTAGCTCGCGCAGATAGACCAGCCGTTCGGCCAGATTGCGCAGCTGGGTGTCATCCAGCCCGCCCGTCGCCTCTTTGCGATAGCGCGCGATAAAGGGCACGGTCGCGCCCTCATCCAACAGCGCGATAGCCGAGGCCACCTGTGCGGGGGCCGCACCAATTTCGCCAGCAATTACAAGGGGGATACGGCGGGTGGCATCAGGGGTCATCTGGTCTTCCTTCATCTGGAAGACCGAGCATAAACCCATGGCGCGCCAAGGCCAAGGGGTGGAAGTGAGTGCTGTTTTGAAGGAATGGTACCGACGCCCCGGCTCGAACGGGGGACCCCTAGATCCACAATCTAGTGCTCTAACCAACTGAGCTACGTCGGCACTCAAGGGGGCGTTTACCCCTGCCCCAAAAGGATTGCAAGACCCCAATCCACGCGGAACGCAGGAAGGTTACAGATCGCGCTGCCAGATCTGGTCTATCACCTGCTGACCAAAGGCCTCTGCGGCGGTTTCTTCAACCAGATCAAAGCCATTGCGCTGATAGATCCGCCCCGCCGCAACATGGCTTTGATGCGTCCAAAGCCGCATCTGGCGGTAGCCTGCGCTGCGGGCAAAGGCCATGCAGGTCTCGAGCATATGCTGGGCCAAACCGCTGCCACGGGCTTGTGGTTCGACCAAAAACAGCCGCAGTTTCGCGACCTTGGGCCCCGCCTCGGGGTCTTGCACGCAAAAGATGCTGCCCAAACGCTGATCGCCGCCCCAAGCAATCCAGCCGCGTTCACGGGCGGGGTTATGCTGGCGCAGAAATCCGGCCAGAATTTCGGCAACCAAAGCCTCAAAGCTGCTGTCATAGCCTTCGTCGGCGGCATAATGCACCGCGTGGCGCGCAATCACCCAGCCCGCATCGCCCGGCTGCAAATCCCGCAACTCTGCCAATTGCCCCATCGTGCTGCCTCCTTTGCCCTGCCCCCGCAGGCTTTGCCCCGCACCCGATGCTGTCAAGCGCTTTATCCTTGCGCCACGCCCCCCAAAGCGATACCTCCGCGCCACCAGAATGGAGACAGCCATGGGCATTGACACGCAAAGCGATATCTCCGCCGACATCCAGATTGGCCCCACCGATCAGGGCATGGTGCGGATCTATATCGAAGCACAGGGCGGCATCGAGCTGCCGCTGGATTTCGATCCAGAAGAAGCCGAAGAAATCGCAGAAGAGCTGCGCGTCGCCGCCGAAGCCGCGCGTGCCTTGGGCGCAGAGGCTAAACCGAAGAAAAAGCGCTGACACCCGGATCGCGAAAGCCCTGCAGCCGCAGCGCTGCATGGCGCGCGAATTTTTGCAGCATCACCTTGCGCCGCGCCGCCGCCAATGGCGAGGGCGGCGCCATGCGGATGATTTCGGCGCCATAAGCATCGGCCATGATCAGCCCACTGCCTTGCGGCAAAATCTCGGTCGGAAAATCAGCATCCACCGCCCAGAAAAACCGGTCGCACCACTCCAGATAGCCCTGCCATTTCTGATCGGCGCGAAAATCGGCGCGGCTGGATTTGCATTCGATCACCCAGATCTCGCCCTTTGGCCCCAAGGCCATCAGATCGACCCGCAGCCCCGGCGTGGGCACCATTTCCTCGACTGAAACGAAATCAAACTGGCGCAGGCCACGCGCCACCCCGCGCGCAAGGCGCTGTCCGGGCATCACAGGAAGAGGGGCTTCAAGGCTCATGCGCAAAATATGAACCAAAGGGGAACATCTGGCAAGCCCCTCTGCCCTTGCGCGGGGCGCGGCAAAGGCCTAGATTAGGTCTTGGCGGGTTCTGCTCTTCTCGTGAATGGCCCTTTTCCAGTGGCCGATAAGCATCTCCGAGGGAGCTGGCTCTGGCAAGATCTTGGTCTTGCTACCTGGCGACCAACCTGAACACTCAGGCTCTCGGGAAATTCACGCCGTCACGGCCGCTGCGGGCCCGCCACTTTACCCTTCGCAGTCACCTCGACCGGAATCGGGCGCAGCGTCACCGGCGCACGACTGCCGCCGCTTGGGCCTTCGGGGTCTTCAGCAAGCCGCATCACGGCGATGGCAAATTGCACGCCCGCGAACACCGCGCCGTTCATCACAAACATCATCGCTGCCGCGACATAGCCCAGATCCGAGCTGAAAATCAGATGCCGGATGCCGGCAATATCCTGCCACAACAGCAAAGCCAAAAACGCCGCTGAAAGCCCAAAGCCAAAGGCGACGCTGGTGATATAAAGCTTGATCAGTTTCGGCATGGCGGACTCCCTTTTGACCCAAGCCTAACAGGCAAGTGTTAAAAGAAAACCACGCCTTTTGCCGCAGTCAGGCTGCGGGCGGGCTTTAGCCTGCCGGAAAGGCCGCAGGTTTGGCCTCACGCGCCATGTGGTCTAGCACGGCGTTGACGAACTTTGATTCCTTGCCCTCGGGGAAGAACGCCTTGGCCACATCGACATATTCGGTGATCGCAACTTTTGGCGGCGTGGTCATTTCGACCAACTCGGCACCTGCGGCGCGAAACAGCGCGCGCAGCACCGGATCAATCCGGTCAATCGGCCATTTCGCAACCAAAGCGCGGTCGGTCATCTGGTCGATCAGCGCCTGAAAGTTGACGGCCTTGTCGATCACAGCGCGGAAATGCACCGAATCGCCTTCCGCCATCTCGTCGCCCTCGTAGATCGCGCCAAAGCGATGCGTCTCGAACTCGCGCACGATGGTCTCGACGGTTTGGCCCGAAGCCTCCATCTGAAAGAGCGCCTGCACGGCATAAAGCCGCGAGGCTGACTTCATCTGTTTCTTGTCAGGCTTGCTCATGGACGAAAACCGATCCCCTTGGTGTCGGAGGCCCATTTGCGGGACAATGCGATCAAGTGCAAGGCCGCAGCGGCCGCTTGAGCCGCTTTCGCGGCCACAAATCCGGCTGCTTGTGCAGAATCTTGCGCACAGACCACGCCATTGCCCACCGCAGCCCCCTGAAGCCCCAGCAAAGTGATCGCAGCGGCAGGCTCGCGCAGCAGGCTGTCGCCCTGCGGATCATCGCGCAAAACGCAGCCCAAGGCGACATAGCCGTCAAAGCGCGCCATCCGTTCGGCCAAGGCAATCGCCGCGGCCAGTTCCAGAACCGAGGGCATCTCGATCACCTCGACGCCCGCGCCCACCTGCGCCAACAGCGCCTGTGCCGCCTCGACCATCACCGCCCCTAGGGCATCGGGATCGTGGGCGACCACCAGCAACAGTTTTACAGGCTTCTCAAAGCTGGGCAGTGGCAAAACCGGACGCGATTGCGAGGCATACATCAAAGGGCTCCTTCTGATCGGGCCAGCATAGGCCTGCTGTCGCGCAAAAACCAGCGGCACTGGCAGTTTTGGGCGACGCGACGACGGGCGTGCTTTTGCCTAAAATTTGCCGCGCTTCGCGTTTAGCGTTAAGGCAATGATAATTCCCCCGAGACTAAAGCTGTCTCTGCGGGCATCTTTGCGAAAATAGTATGAGTTTTATGCAGCTTTCGGGTCAAAATCGTCGATTTCTGTTTTTGCAAGGTCCGCATGGACCGTTCTTTCACCGTTTGGGCAAGATGTTGCGCGCGGCGGGCGCAGAGGTTTGGCGCATGGGCTTCAACCGGGGCGACCGCGCTTTTTGGCTTAATGATATCAGCTATATTCCCTTCAAAGGCAGTCTTGCCGACTGGCCCGCCGCAATCCGGCAGCTGCTGACGCGGCATCGCATCACCGATATCGTGCTTTATGGCGATACCCGCCCGCTGCATGCCGAAGCCATCGCCGCCGCGCGCGCCGCTGGCATTGAGGTGCATGTCTTCGAGGAAGGCTATCTACGCCCCTATTGGGTGACCTATGAGCGTGGCGGCTCGAACGGCAATTCGCGGCTGATGCAAATGTCCGTGGCGCAAATGCAAAAGGCGCTTGAGGGCTTGGACATGGATCTGCCTGACGCCCCCGCGCGCTGGGGCGATATGCGCCAACATATGTTTTGGGGCGCGCTGTATCATTGGTTCGTGCTGACCGGATTTTGGGATTATCGCGGCTATCGCCCCCATCGCAGCCTGAGCGTGCGCCAAGAGTTTTGGCTTTACGTCAAGCGCTTGGCCCTGCTGCCGCTGCACCGCTGGGAAAGAATGCTGGCGACGCTGCGCATCAAGCATGGCGGCTTTCCCTATCATCTGGTGCTGCTGCAATTGGAACATGACGCCAGCTTTCAGATGCATTCGCCCTTCAAAACCATGACCGAATTTCTGGCGCTGGTGATCGAAGGCTTTGCCAAGGGTGCCTCGCCGCATCATCATATCGTCTTCAAAGCGCATCCTTTGGAGGATGGTCGCGTCGCCGTCGCGCGCGAAATCCGGCGTCTGGCCAAGCATCATGGCGTCAGCGCACGCGTGCATTTTGTGCGCGGTGGCAAATTGGCAGGATTGCTGAACCACGCGCGCTCGGCCATCACGGTAAATTCGACCGCAGCACAGCAAGTTTTGTGGCGTGGGCTGCCGTTAAAAACCTTTGGCGCTGCGGTCTATGCCAAGCCCGAGTTCGTGTCGACCCAAAGCCTTCAGGACTTTTTCATTCAACCCAGCCGCCCCGACAGCCGCGCCTATCGCGATTATCGCCACTATCTGCTGGAAACCAGCCAGATTCCCGGCGGGTTTTACAGCGCACGCGGCCGGCGGGAATTGCTACGGCAGGTGGTGGATATGATGTTGCTGCCGCAAGACCCCTATGACGCGCTTTCGTCAGGAAAAGCGGCACCTCGGCAACAGTTGCGGGTGGTAAATTGAATTTGCAAAGCAATGCTGGAATTCTAGCCCGACTTTATATAGCCTTTCAGACAAAACTTGAGGCAAATCCATTTAAAGGAGCCCGGGCAGTGAAAATATCCGGTACAAAAGGGGGTAAAACCCTTGGTCTTGTGATGCTTGTTGCGGCTTTGGGGGCATGCGGTTTGCCGCGACCCGGACCGAATAAGGCAGAAATCTACAAAGGCTCGGTTCTGAAACAAGGCGATGCCTTTATCGTTCAGGTCAACCCCCGTGTCACGCGCGCAACCGCTGTCACCCCTTCATTGGGGTTTAGCGATGATTTTATGAAAGCGGGCATTATCGGCCCAGATGTGATTTCGCCAGGCGATTTGCTAAACCTCACCGTGTTCGAAAACGTCAAAGATGATCCTTTGCTGGGCAATACCGGCCAGCGCGTTTCGGGCCTGACAGAGCTTACAGTTGATGGGCAGGGCTTTATTTTCATGCCCTATGCTGGAAAAATCAAAGCAGCGGGCCAATCCCCTGACAGTCTGCGCCAGATCATCACCAAGAAGCTCGACACCCAAACCCCCGATCCGCAAGTTTTGGTGCAGCGCGTCGAAGGCGATGGCTCGACCGTTTCGATCTCGGGCTTCGCAGGGGCGCAAGGGGTCTTTCCTATTCAGCGCCCAACCCGCACACTCGCCTCTATGCTTGCCAAGGCGGGCGGCGTCGGGATTGAACCCGAGGTTGCGATCATTCGTGTCACCCGCGGCACAAAGACCGGACAAGTCTGGTTGCAGGATCTGAACGCAAACCCAGCGCTCGATATTGCGCTGCGGGCGGGCGATAAAATCTTTGTCGATCGTGACACGCGGGCCTTCACAGCGCTTGGCGCGACCGGTTCGCAAAACCGCGTCACCTTTACCACACAGACGCTTTCGGCGATCGAGGCGATTGCAACCGTGGGCGGGCTAAGTTCGGGCAGTGCCGATCCGAAAGGGGTGTTTGTGTTTCGCAATGAATCTGCCGAGATTGCCAATGCCGTCTTAGGGCGCAGCGATCTGCAAGGTGATCAGCGCATGGTTTATGTTCTGAACCTGACCGCCCCCACTGGCATGTTTGAGGCGCGCGACTTCCTGATCCGTGATGGCGACACGGTTTATGTCACCGAAGCGCCCTATGTGCAGTGGAACAAGGCCCTGTCGGCGATCACCGGCACCTCTGGGGCGGCGAAAAACCTGACCACCTTGGGCCAGTAACCCGCTTTGGCGCAGGATCTGGCACCTTCTCAAGCCGTCGGGGGCATGCCTCGACGGCTTTTCTATTACAACGCGGGCTTTTTGCGGCAAAAACGCTTGCGGCGCATCTTGGAATTGGCGGGGTACAGGCTTTGCCTTGGTCGTCCGCGCAGCGATGACGGCGTGGTGGTCTGGGGGCATTCGCCCTATGCCGCTCGAGGCGAGGCGATAGCGGCGCGGGCAGGGGTGCCGCTGCTGCGGCTTGAAGATGCGTTTTTGCGCTCGATCCGGCCTGGGCGCCTGGGCGAGGCCGCGATCGGGCTGCTGCTGGACCCGCAAGGCGCGCATTATGCCAGCGCCAAGCCCTCTGCGCTTGAAGAGATGCTGGCCAAACATCCGCTGGATGACACGGTGCTCCTGGCGCGGGCGCGTGACGGCATTGCCCGCCTGCGCGCGCTGGATCTGTCGAAATACAATATGCATCACAGCGACGCGCCCCTGCCGCCTGCGGGCTATGTCCTGGTGGTTGACCAAACCCGCGGCGACGCCTCGATCCAGCATTCGGGTGCCTCGGCCGCCCGCTTTGCCGAGATGTTGGCGACGGCGCTTTCCGAACATCCGCAAGCCCGCATCGTGATCAAGACCCACCCCGAAACCCTGCTTGGTCTGCGCAAGGGCCATTTTGGGCCCGCCGATGCCACTGGCCGCGTCAGCCTCCTCGGGGAAGCTGTCTCGCCTTGGGCACTGCTTGAAGGCGCAATTGCCGTCTATACTGTCTCATCACAGCTGGGGTTCGAGGCGATTTTGGCGGGCCACCGGCCAAGGGTTTTCGGCCAGCCCTTCTATGCCGGCTGGGGGCTAACGGCGGAAGAATTTCCCCTGCCGCGTCGAAACCGGTCGCTGACGCGGGTGCAGATCTTTGCCGCGGCGATGATCTTGTCGCCGATCTGGTATGATCCTTGCCGCGACCGGCTGTGCAGCTTTGAGCAGGCGGTCGATCAGCTGGAAGCAGAGCTGCGCGCCTTTCGCGAGGATCGTGCGGGCCATATAGCCATCGCCATGCGGCTGTGGAAACGCAGCCGGCTACAGGCGGTGTTTGGCCGTGAAAAGCCCCTGATTTTTCAAGACAATCTTACAAAAGCCATGGCGCGCGCGCAAGCAACAGGGCGTAGCCTGCTGGTCTGGGCCAGCAAAGCCCCGCGTGATCTGCCAAAGGACCTCACGCTCTTGCGGCTGGAAGACGGGTTCTTGCGCTCGCGTGGGTTAGGGGCGAATCTGGTGCCGCCGCTTAGTCTTGTCGCTGATGATCTGGGGATCTACTACGACCCAAGCCAAGAAAGCCGGTTCGAGCGTTTGATGCTGGCCCCGCCGGTGGCGGGCGGGCTTTTGCGGGCGGAAAGGCTGTTGCAAACGCTGATTGCTGCTCGGCTTTCAAAGTATAACCTGCCCAGTCGTGCCACCGCCTTGCCAGAGGGGTTTAAGATTTTGGTGCCTGGACAGGTCGAAGATGATGCCTCGATCCTGCTGGGTGCGACGCAGGTAAAGACCAATCTTGATCTGCTGCGCGCTGCTCGCCATAGGTTTCCGACCGCCAAGCTGATCTACAAACCACACCCAGATGTCGAGGCCGGACTGCGCCCCGGTGCAATCGCGCCCGCGCTTTTAGCAGGGCTTGCCGATTATACCGCCAGCCATGCCGACCCCCTTGCCTTGATCGAGGCCTGTGATGGCGTTATCACCATGACCTCTTTGCTGGGGTTCGAGGCCTTGCTGCGGGGCAAGCCTGTCACCTGCCTTGGCGCGCCCTTTTATGCGGGCTGGGGTCTGACGACCGATCTTGGTCCAATCCCTGAACGCCGCTTGCGGGCGGCAGATGGCCACCCGCTGCCACGCCCCTCGCTGCTGGCTTTGGTTCATGCCGCCCTAATCGCCTATCCGCGCTATTACGACCCGATCAGCCGCCGCCCCTGCCCGCCCGAGGTGGTGGTAGAGCGGCTTGCAACCGGCAGCCTTACCCCGCGCGGGCTGGGCCTGCGGCTTTTGGCAAAGCTCCAGGGGCGCTTTGCCACCCATGCGCGGCTGTGGCGCCGCTAGTAGATGTAACGAATCTGCTCGGTCCAATAGCGTTCAATCCGCTTGAGCGAGTGGTTCATATGCTCCATCCCCTCGGCATTCACCAAAGAGCGCTTGGCCAAACCCTCGGCATGGCGCGAGAACAGATCACTGAGCTGGCCACGCACCAGCCGGCCTTTTTCCGTCAGCCGCACCCGCACCGAGCGGCGATCGATTTCCGAGCGTTGGTGGTGCATAAAGCCAAGCTCGACCAGCTTTTTCAGATTATAGGACACATTCGAGCCTTGGTAATAGCCGCGCGATTTCAGCTCGCCCGCCGTCACCTCATTCTCGCCGATATTGAACAGCAACAGGGCCTGCACCGAGTTGATTTCCAAAATCGACAACCTCTCGAATTCATCCTTAATCACATCCAAAAGCAGCCGATGCAGCCGCTCGAGCAAGGCGATGTTATCCAGATATCCCGCCATCATCAGCTTTTGCGAGCCGTCCAGCAGGGGGTCATGTAGGGTCATTTCTTCTCTCCGAGACCGATTTACTGGCAAGGAGATTCGTCAAAAAACACAAACATATGGTAAACTCTGCTCGAGTTTGCTGAAAACTCAGGCGCGAGCCAAACGCTTGCGTGCGAAATCGCCGATTTCCCTAATAAAATCAAAGATATAATCTGGCGCAGGATTTTGCCCCAAAACCCAAGGCAGCAGGTCTTGATCGTTTTCTTCCAACAATTTGTCGTAAAGTTCCAGTTTTTCGACCGACATCGAGGCCAAATGCGCATCGGCATAGGGCCCCAAGATCAGATCCATTTCCTTGGTTCCGCGCCGCCAAGATCGCATCGACAACCGCTTTACGCGCGCTTCAGCCGTTTCCGTCATGCGTTGATACTCCGCATCTCATTTCCCAATTTCTCTTCTGCGCGCCGCAGCTTTTCGGTCAGATCCTGCAACTGGCCGCGCAGCTCGGCAATTTCGGCCAAGGCCAGACGCGCGCCCAGCGGCAGCGCATCCTCGTCAACCGGACCACCAAGACCCGCGCCGCGCCCCGTCATCAGCCACATCAAGGACACGTTGAGCATCCCCGCCAGCATCTGCAAACGGTTGCCGCGCGGCTCCCATTCATCGGCTTCCCAGGCGGCCATGGTGGCATTGTTCACGCCCAGCCGCTGCGCCAAGTCGTCTTGGCTTAGGTTGGCCGCCAGACGCGCCGCCTCTAGTCGATCGCCAAAGGTGGCGACATCTTCAGAAAACCATGTCGTTTCGCTTTCATCAGCCATCTTGCTTCTCCTAATTATGATATCGCTTGATTGCTTGCCGCTTATACCTATGCCAAAGATCACCAAACCGCAAACCGTCCATTGGAGCCTGCCATGGCCTTTCTGTCTGATACCCTGTCGCGCGTGAAGCCTTCCCCAACCATTGCCGTGACCACCAAGGCGCAAGAGTTAAAGGCCGCGGGCCGCGATGTGATCGGCCTTGGCGCCGGCGAGCCCGACTTTGACACGCCAGAAAACATCCGCGAAGCCGCCAAGCGCGCGATTGATGCAGGCAAAACCCGCTATACCGCCGTTGATGGCATCCCCGAGCTGAAAAAGGCGATTTGCGTCAAGTTTTTGAACGAGAATGGCCTCAGCTATCAGCCCAATCAGATCAGCGTTGCCACCGGCGGCAAGCAAATCCTTTATAACGCGCTGATGGCGACCTGTAATCCCGGCGACGAGGTGATTATTCCTGCGCCTTACTGGGTGTCTTATCCTGATATGGTGCTGCTGGCAGGTGGCACGCCGGTGCCCGTGGTGGCCACGATCGAGACTGACTTCAAACTGACACCAGCCCAGCTTGAGGCCGCGATCACGCCGAAAACCAAATGGTTCATCTTTAACTCGCCCTCAAACCCCACCGGCGCGGGCTATACGCGGGCCGAGCTGCGCGCGCTGTGCGATGTGCTGTTGCGCCATCCGCATGTCTGGATCATGTCGGATGATATGTATGAACATCTGGTGTTTGACGATTTCGAATTCACCACGCCGGCGCAGATTGAACCCGCCCTTTACGACCGCACCCTGACCTGTAACGGCGTGTCGAAAAGTTATGCAATGACCGGCTGGCGCATCGGCTATGCCGGCGGCCCGGTGCATCTGATCAAGGCGATGAGCACGATCCAGTCGCAATCCACTTCGAACCCGTCTTCGGTGTCGCAATATGCAGCGCTTGAGGCTTTGACCGGCCCACAAGACTTTCTTGCCCCCAACCGTAAGCTGTTTGAAGGCCGCCGCGATCTGGTGGTGTCGATGCTGAACGCGGCCAAGGGCATCACCTGCCCAAAACCCGAAGGCGCGTTTTATGTTTATCCCGATATCTCGGGCTGCATCGGCAAAACTTCGGCCGCAGGCACCAAGATCACCGATGACGAAGTCTTTGCCACCGCCTTGCTGGAAGAAACCGGCGTCGCCGTGGTGTTTGGCGCGGCCTTTGGGCTATCGCCAAACTTTCGCGTCAGCTACGCTACCGCCAATGAGGTGCTGCACGAGGCCTGTAGCCGCATCCAAAAGTTTTGTGCCGATTTGACGTAAGAGGGTTTATGGCCGCTGATCTTCCCGATTATTACTTCCGTATCCGCGACAATGGCGCTGTGGTGTTCATGCTGGACACCGAAAACCGCCAACGCCGATTGGATATGGAAGAAATCGCCGTTGTGAACGTGAAGAATGGGTCGATCAAACCGCATGGCGACAGGGCCCTGTCGCCGGCGGAAACCGCTTTGATTACCAGCTGGATTGCCGAGCGCAGAGAAGTGCTTGCCAGCCGTGACATCGACGACATTTTGCGCACCGTCGATCATTTGAACCTGACCACGCAATGGGCGCAAACCCGCGCCAGCGAAGAGCAGCTGGACTTGGTGGCAAACCATCTCTTGCTGGCAATGCATGATCTGCGCACGGTTTTGGTGCGCAAACGCTCTGAAAATCTGCGCCGGCAGATGGAGGCGGGCGCAGAGCAAACAAAAGAGGCTTAGGCGCGCGACCAGAACCGCCACATCATGGTGATGGCCGCAAAGCTTAGGCCAATCACCAAACCAAGCCACAGCCCAATGCCGCCCAAGCCCAGCGGAAAGGCCAGCAGATAGGCGCTGGGAATGCCGATAAGCCAATAGCTGATTGCAGCCGCCACCATCGGCACCCGCGTGTCCTTGACCCCGCGCAACAGCCCCAGTGCCATCACCTGCATCGCATCGGCCATCTGGAACAGCGCCGCCATAGCCAACAGTTTGACACCAAAAGCTAAAATTGCGGCGCTCTCGGGGTTGGCCTCGTCCAAAAACGCGGCAATCAAGGGGGTTGGCAGCACCAGAAACAGCGTCACCATCGCCACGCCAAAGCCCACCGACAGCGCAATCGCCACCTTGGCACCATCGCGCAAGCTGACACGGTCCCCCGCGCCCTCGGCCCGCCCTGCCCGCACTGTGGCGGCATTCGACAAGCCCAGATGCACCATAAAGGCCAGCGCTGCGATCTCCATCGCGATGCCATGCGCTGCCAGTTCAACCGTACCGATCCAGCCCATCATCAGCGCGGTTGCCTGAAACAGCCCGCTTTCCATCAGCCCCGTCACGCCAATCGGCCAGCCGAGCCGAAACACCAGCCCCATCGCCTGCCAATCCGGCCGCCAAAAGCGTTGAAACAGATGAAACTTGCGCAGCTCTGGCACCCAAGCCGCATAGAAAACCAGAACCACCAACGTCACCACCTGCACCACCAACGAGGCAATCGCAGCTCCCCGCACCCCCAGCTCTGGCGCGCCCCAATGGCCAAAGATCAGCGCATAGGCCAGCGCCAGATTGACCCCAACCGCCAAAAGCGTCGCCCAGAGCACCACCTGCGTGCGCTCAAGGGCGGCAAGATAGCTTTTCAGCGTCATCACCAAAAGCGCGGGGATCATCCCCAAACCGGCAATCCGCAAGAAATCTTGCGCAAAAGCCGCCACCTCGGGCTGTTGACCCAACGCCAGAAACACCGCTTTGGCATTCCAGAACAAAGGATAGGTCAAAAGCCCAAAGCCGATCGACAGCCAAAGCCCCATGCGGGCATCGCGGCGCACCTGCACCTCGTCACCGCGGCCGACCGCACTGGCCACCATCGGCATCACCGCTTGGGCAAAGCCCGAGCCAAAGATAAAAATCACAAAAAACGACGAGGCCGCCAGCACCACAGCCGCAAGCTCGCTGACCCCATACCATCCCAACAATACGGTATCGGTCACATGCAGCGACATCTGCGCCAAATGGCTGCCGATCAAGGGCAGGCCCAAATTCAGGGTGGCGCGGGCGTGACGCGAATAGGAGATTGTTTTGCTCATAAAACAGCCATACGCCTGCCGTATCACCACATCAAGACAAAGCAAGCTCTTCCCTGATCGCGCGCCACATCCTAAGCTGGGGCAAACCCGTTGAAAGGCATTTGCTATGATCACTGTTTACGGCGTCTACCGCTCGCGCGCCTCGCGTCCGCTTTGGCTTTTGGGCGAATTGAACCTGCCCTTCACCCATGTGCCAGTGATCCAAGCCTACCGGATGAAGACCGACCCGCTGGCCGCAGATGCGCCGATCAACACCGCCTCGCCGGCGTTTCTGGCCGTTAACCCGCAGGGCCAGATCCCCGCCTATGCCGAGGGCGATCTGGTGTTGACCGAAAGCCTTGCCATCACCCACCACATCGCGCGCGCCCATGGTGGCATGATGGGGCCGCAATCGCATGCCGAAGCCGCCTTGATCGACCAGTATTCGCTGCTGGCCGCCACCGCGATTGAAACGCCCGCGCTGGAAATCCTTTACACCGATGCCACCACCGCCGAGGGCCAAGCCAGTAACGCCATCAATGCCGAAAAGCTGCGACGCCCGCTGGCGCGGCTGCAATCAGACCTGAAGACGCGCGCCTATCTTGTCGGAAACCGCTTTACCGTGGCCGACATCAATATGGCCGAATGCCTGCGCTATGCCCAAGGCCAAACCGCCTTGCTGGCAGAGTTTCCTGCTGTGAAGGCCTGGCTGGAACGCTGCCAAGCTCGCCCCGCCTTCCAAGCGATGTGGGCCGCGCGCATGGCCGAACCTGCCTGATCGGGCGCGCCATACCGTCAAAGGTCACAAAGCAGAACGCGGGCCAAGCAACGGGCCGCCGTGTAACAGTGGAGATTTCGATGCGAGTTTGCATCTTTTTGATTATCGACGGGCTGAAACTGGAAGCCCAAGCCTGCCTGCTGCTGCCAAGTCTGCGGCGGCACTTGGGCGACACCGTCTCGGTGATCGCCTACCGCCGCAAAGACGTCACCACACCACTGCAACCCGTCACTGAGCAGGTGCTGCGTGCTTGCAACGTAAAGCTGCGCGAGATCCCCGGCACCGGGCCGGATGACCCAAACCCATGGCGCGAGCCCTATCCGATTGGCAATAAAATCCTTGCCGCCAGCGATCGGCGCGATTGCGACATCTCGGTTTTTATCGACACGGATATGGTTTTCACCGGTCCGTTTGATTTTGCAAAGGTGCTGGGCAGCGCTAAAATCGCCGCGGTGGTGTCGGACTATTCAACCATGTCCAATGACGAAGAGGGCTGGACGGCCTTTTACGCACATTTCGGCCTGCCGCTGCCAGAACAGCGTGTCACCCTGCTCAAGGGCCGCGAGCTGACCAGCCTGCCCTATTTTAACGCCGGCATGATTATATTCCGCGAGACAATTGGGCCTCAAAAACGCCGCTTTGGCGCGGAATGGCTGGCCGATACGCTGCGCTTTGATCACGAGGTCAGCTATCCCTATATCCGCGCCAATCTGGACCAATTGACATTGCCTATCACAGCGACGCGGTTGGGCTATCCGGTAAAACCTGTGCCAAATACCTTTAATCACAATCTTCAAGGCCACGGCGATCCAGTCGAGACAAATCCCTCTTTGCTGCATTATCACACCTTCGGTGTGCTGTGGTCGCATGAAGCTCGCGGCCGCGCTGCGCTCGAGGATCTGCAAAACATTCTGGAAGGCCAAAGCCTCGAGAGCTTTTACGACAGCTTTATGGCGGTCTTAAAACGCAAGCGTTTGAAAAAGCTTATGTAAAGCCGCCTCGCGAAAGTCGCACAGCCAGAGGAATCTGGCTGTGCAGAGGTGGCCTTACTATGCCGTGGGATCATCGACATATTGCCGCCAATTGTGCTGTTCTTTAAACCCCAGAACCTCGCGGATTTTGCGGTTTGACAGCAGGGTTTCATGGCTGCCCAAAGGCCGCGACAGCGGCACCTTGGGGAAAAACCGCGCCAAGATTTCTTGATTGCTTTGGCAGACCGAATTGGTGTCATTGGTTGCGTTAAACACCTGAAAGCCCAAACCGTCTTTCTTCAGCGCCAGATCAACGATCTGCCCCAAATCGCGCGCATCAATATAGCAAAAGATATTGCGCCGCCGCACCGCAGGATCGACAAAATAGCCGGGGAAGTTTTGCTTATATTCATGCGGCTCGACCACATTGCCGATGCGCAGCGCGTAGATATCAATGCCAGAGCGCCGCTGAAACGCGCGCGCGGTGTCTTCATTGACCTTTTTTGACATGCCATAGCTGTCCATCGGGTCAATGTCGTAATCTTCCTCCAGCGGCAAAACGCTGGGATCAATCGTGCCATTGGCAAAACAAACACCATAAGTGGTCTCGGAACTGGCGATAATAACTTTTTTGATGCCCAGTTTTACCGCAGCCTCCAGCACGTTATAGGTGCCGATGGTATTGACGCGAAAGGTCTCATTTTCAGGCTGCAAAAACATCGACGGCACGGCGGCAAAATGCACCACGGCGTCAAACTTGGGCGCAGGCCCCGCCTCCATTTCTTCCATATCAATATGGGTGGTCATGGCGTTAAACATCTGCCCACTTTCGGTGATATCCGCCACCAGATCGCCGACACCGGGGTGACGCAAGCGCACCAGATCGACGTTCAGAACCTTATGCCCCTGTGCCGCCAGATAGGCCACCACATGCCGCCCAGCCTTGCCCGAACCGCCCGTAAACAAAATCCGCATCTGACTCTCCTTGCTTTGGCGCAAACCTACCCCCAGCCCCCAGACCATACAACACCCCAAGATCTTGCGTTGGCCCGCCCCATCGGGTCTAATACCGGCTTAAAGCCGTATAACAAGAATCGAGCGTGCCATGGCCTCTGACCTGCTGTCCTCTGCGCAAGACACCTATGACGCCTCCTCGATCGAGGTGCTTGAACCGCTTGAGGCGGTGCGTCTGCGCCCCGGCATGTATATCGGCGGCATCGACGAGCGCGCCTATCACCACCTTGCCGCCGAGATCATCGACAACTCGATGGACGAGGCCGTCGCAGGCCATGCCAACCGCATCGAGATCGAGCTGCACGCCGACGGCAGCCTGACGGTGCGCGACAATGGCCGTGGCATTCCGGTTGATCCGCATCCGAAATTTCCCGACAAATCCGCGCTGGAAGTGATCCTTTGCACGCTGCATTCGGGCGGCAAATTCAACGGCAAAGCCTACGAGACCAGCGGCGGTCTGCATGGCGTGGGATCGTCGGTGGTCAACGCGCTCTCGGACCGGATGTATGTCGAGGTTGCCAAGAACAAAGAGCTTTACGCGCAGGAATTTTCGCGCGGCAAACCGCTCGGCCCGATCCAGAAAATCGGTGCCGCCCCCAATCGGCGCGGCACCTCTGTCACCTTCCACCCCGACGCGCAGATCTTTGGCAGCCATGTGTTTCGCCCCTCGCGGCTGCTGCGGATGGTGCGTTCCAAGGCCTATCTGTTCTCTGGGGTTGAAATCCGCTGGAAATCGGCGATCCCGGACGGCGACATGCCGCTGGAGGCGACCTTTCGCTTTCCGGGCGGTCTTGCCGATTACCTGTCAGATACGCTTGAGAAAACAACCACCTATGCCGACCGCCCCTTCGCGGGCAAAGTCTCGTTCCAAGAGAAATTCAACGTGCCTGGATCGGTGGAATGGGCGATCAACTGGAGCCCGGTGCGCGACGGCTTTATCCAATCTTACACCAACACCGTGCCCACTCCCGAAGGTGGCACCCATGAATTCGGCTTTTGGTCGGCGATTTTAAAAGGCATCAAGGCTTACGGCGAACTGACGAAAAACCGCAAAGCCGAGATGATCACCCGCGACGATATGCTGACCGGCGGCTGCGCGCTGATTTCGGTCTTCATCCGCGAGCCGCAATTTGTTGGCCAAACCAAAGACCGTTTGGCCACCGAAGAAGCCGCGCGCTATGTCGAAAACGCGGTGCGCGATCACTTTGACAATTGGCTGGTGTCGGATTCCAAATCCGCCGGCGCCATTCTGGATTTTCTGGTGCTGCGCGCCGAAGAGCGGTTGAAGCGCAAACAAGAAAAAGAAACCCAGCGCAAAACCGCGACCAAAAAGCTGCGACTGCCTGGTAAACTGACCGATTGCTCGTCTAAAACCCGCGACAATACCGAATTGTTTATCGTCGAGGGCGATTCCGCGGGCGGCTCGGCCAAAGGCGCGCGCAATCGGGAAAATCAGGCGCTATTGCCGCTAAAGGGTAAAATCCTGAACGTTCTGGGTGCGGCTTCGGCCAAGCTGAATGACAACTCGGAAATCCGCGATATCTGCGAGGCTTTGGGCGTGCAAATGGGCACGCGGTTTAAAGTCGATGATCTGCGCTATGATAAAATCATCATTATGACCGACGCCGATGTTGACGGCGCCCATATTGCCAGCCTGCTGATGACGTTTTTCTTCACCCAAATGCGTCCGCTGATCGACAAGGGCCATCTTTATTTGGCCTGCCCACCGCTTTACCGGCTGACCCAAGGGCCAAAGCGGCTTTACGTTGCCGATGATGTCGAAAAAGAGCAATGGCTGGCCAAGGGCCTAGGCGGGCGCGGAAAAATCGATGTACAGCGGTTTAAAGGCTTGGGCGAGATGGACGCAAAAGACCTGAAAGACACCACGATGAACCCCGCAACCCGCAAACTGATCCGGGTGACCATCGACGAAGACGCCCCCGGCGAAACCGGCGATCTGGTCGAGCGTTTGATGGGCAAAAAGCCGGAATTGCGGTTCCA